>NZ_JBCPSP010000128.1:0-243 GCF_051129895.1 Pseudomonas sp. Je.1.5.c | reverse complement strand
CAAGTTCGCCCGCTTGGGCAAGGCACGGGTGATTCCGTTCACCCAGCGGCGGTTGGACGATGGCAGTGGTTATCGCCTGGTCATTCATCCGCCGTTGGACGACTTCCCGGGCGAGAGCGAAGAGGCCATGACTGAAACACCAATGATTCCAGGGAGGACCACATGACCCCAACCACCGGCCTGATCCTCTCTGGCGGCGGCGCCCGCGCCGCCTATCAGGTCGGCGTATTGGCTGGCATCGCC
>NZ_JBCPSP010000127.1:0-249 GCF_051129895.1 Pseudomonas sp. Je.1.5.c | reverse complement strand
AGCGCCAGCACCATTACGACCCCGCCGGCCAACTGACCACCATCGACGACAGCAACCGCGGCACGCTCAGCTACCGCTACGACCCGCTCAACCGCCTGCTCGGCGCACACAGCCGGCTAGGCGCGGAAACCTTCGCCTTCGACCCCGCCAGCAACCTGCTCGACCCCCACGAAGCGCCCCAGGCCAACGGCCTCAAACGCAGCCGGCAGATGGACAACCTGCTGCACCAGTACCTGGGCAACCACTACC
>NZ_JBCPSP010000126.1:0-250 GCF_051129895.1 Pseudomonas sp. Je.1.5.c | reverse complement strand
TCAACCGTTGCGCTACCAGCGGAGTCGATGTTGCCGTCCATGCGCCCATCGGTCATGGTCAGGTTGAGCGTACCACCGGTAGCAGCAACGGCATCGCCGGTCAGGGTCGATTGATTGAAGGTGGCCGAGGCCGTGCCGGCAGACTCGATATCGCCAGTCATGCTGCCACCGTTCACAGTCATGCCAAGCGTGCCGCCGTTGGCGACTGTGGCGTTGCCCATCAACGCAGTTCGCGCGAGGTCAACCGTTG
>NZ_JBCPSP010000125.1:0-250 GCF_051129895.1 Pseudomonas sp. Je.1.5.c | reverse complement strand
ACCGCGCAAACCATCGGCGCCAACGCCCACCGGAAAATCAACGCCCTGGCCGACCCGAGCAACACCCAGAGCATTGGCTACCTGGTCAGCATGCTGCTGACCGCCCTGGCCAATCGCAAAGGCCGCAAGGCCCAGGCGCAGAACATCGCCCCGCACGGCACCAGCCAGGCCACTGCGGTGAGTGGCCAGGGCCAGCTGGTCGCCCGCTCCAGCGAAGCCCCGGCCAAAGCCGATCCGTCCGCCAAGAAGG
>NZ_JBCPSP010000124.1:0-255 GCF_051129895.1 Pseudomonas sp. Je.1.5.c | reverse complement strand
CGTCGTAGTGGAAGGCTTCGCTTTGCCAGTGCTGGCCATGGCGGTGGCCGGCGTGGCGTTGGCTGAGGCGGCCGAGCGGGTCGAAGGCGAACACGATGATCCGGTCTTCGTCCAGCTGCTGGGCGAGGACGCCGCTTTCGGCGTGGTAATGGTAGCTGCGGCGCTTGCCGTCGAAGCCGGTCTCGCTCAGCAGGCGGCCCATGCTGTCGTAGCTGAAGCGGGCGCTGCTGTGGTTTTCGTTGCGCAGCTCGAGCA
>NZ_JBCPSP010000123.1:0-255 GCF_051129895.1 Pseudomonas sp. Je.1.5.c | reverse complement strand
AACTCGACCAGCTGTACGCCGTTGTACAGCCACTGGCTGGCACAGTTCAGGCGCATCACCGCACGCTGAACCCCGGGGCCTGCCAGCGGGTGCAGGCGTTGGCTGGCCGCGTTGAGTGCGCCTTGCGTGTCGCTGATCGCTTGTTGCAGCGAAGTGCGCAGGCGCAAGCCGGCATCGTCGCTGGCAATGACCTTGCTCAGCGCCGCATAGAGCTTGTCGCTGTCGTTCCACTCGGTGGGATCGGTGATGGAGAAG
>NZ_JBCPSP010000122.1:0-255 GCF_051129895.1 Pseudomonas sp. Je.1.5.c | reverse complement strand
GCAAGACCTACAGCAGCGCCTGGATTGCCTTCTCCAGCGATGCCTGGCCGCCGAGCGTGCTCAATGCCTACCGCGATGGCAAGGCCCCGCCCGAGCGCTTTCAGGTGCTGGACCTGGCCCAGGTGCGTAATGCCCCTGGCGAACTGGGCCTGGCGATGACCCCGGACGCCCTCAAAGTCGATCGCCAAGTCCTGGAATACGCCGAACAACTGCCCGGCGACTTCGACAGCGTGCATGGCTTTCACAGCCGCTTCC
>NZ_JBCPSP010000121.1:0-255 GCF_051129895.1 Pseudomonas sp. Je.1.5.c | reverse complement strand
GCCGCTCGTCGCTGTTCTGCGCCGTGTAATCGACTATTCGCTGGCGCTCCACCGCAGGGTCGACGAACAGCGGTGGGCCATCGCCGGTCTGCGCGTCGAACGCTGGCGTCTGTTGCTCGGCCCACTGGCGGTGCATGGCGCGGATGCTCAACAGCAGTTGCGAGGTTTGCAGTTGATAAGCCCGCAGCGGCTCTTCACGCCATCGCTGCCGGGTGGTGATCCAGTTCAGCCGCGCATGGTTGAACTCCTGCACCA
>NZ_JBCPSP010000120.1:0-255 GCF_051129895.1 Pseudomonas sp. Je.1.5.c | reverse complement strand
CTCCATGGCGGCGTTATCCCAGCATTGTCCTCGATGGCTCATGCTCTGATTCATGTCGTACTCTTCAAGTGCAGCCCTGAACTTGTGGCTGGTGTACTGGCATCCCTGGTCGGAATGAAACATCACACCCTTCGGCTTGCCGCGGGATTCGGCCGCCATGCGTAGCGCGCTGCAGGCCAGCCTTGCGTCCGCAATCATTGAAAATGCCCAGCCCACCACCCGTCGTGCGTACAGGTCGAGCACAGCTGCCAAGTA
>NZ_JBCPSP010000119.1:0-255 GCF_051129895.1 Pseudomonas sp. Je.1.5.c | reverse complement strand
ATACAGAGGGTGCAAGCGTTAATCGGAATTACTGGGCGTAAAGCGCGCGTAGGTGGTTTGTTAAGTTGGATGTGAAAGCCCCGGGCTCAACCTGGGAACTGCATCCAAAACTGGCAAGCTAGAGTACGGTAGAGGGTGGTGGAATTTCCTGTGTAGCGGTGAAATGCGTAGATATAGGAAGGAACACCAGTGGCGAAGGCGACCACCTGGACTGATACTGACACTGAGGTGCGAAAGCGTGGGGAGCAAACAGGA
>NZ_JBCPSP010000011.1:0-131313 GCF_051129895.1 Pseudomonas sp. Je.1.5.c | reverse complement strand
GCCACTTCGCGGTGAGTTGAAGGGGCGGCGCTCATCGGCTGTGCTCCGTGGCCGAGCGGGCGGGTGTGACCCGGACGACAGCGAAGGCACTGTCGTCAACGCTACTGGAGGTAAAGCGCACATCCTGTTGAGAGAGCATCTTGGCTTCCTGCATCGCCGATCCATGGGCCGGGATGGCTCCTGGCGGGGCAGGGCATCCGTTGGGGAGCGATGGTGCAAGGAAGGGCTTCCCGATCAAAAGCAGACCGGTCTGATGCTGGCGTGGGAAATTTCTCTAAGTGCTGTTGCTTGAAATGGAAGGAAACAGGCTCTTGGGTTGAGCGTGGATCAATGGCCCATCAGCCAGTGCTGATGCGGCCCTGGCAGTGTCCACAAACCAAACATGATCACCAGCAAGCCACCGGCCATGCGTACGCTGCGTCGGCGTAGCAGGGCGTTGACCCGCTCTGCGGCGAGCCCTGTGGCCAGCAACACCGGCCAGGTGCCCAGGCCAAACGCCAGCATCAGCGCCGCGCTGTAGCCGGCATTGCCCTGACTCGCCGCCCACAGCAGGGTGCTGTACACCAGTCCACAGGGCAGCCAGCCCCACAGTGCGCCGAGCAGCAGCGCTCGGGGCAAGCTCGATACCGGCAACAACCGCGTGGCCAGCGGCTGAATATGCCGCCACAGCCCGCGCCCAAGAGCTTCGATGCGGGTCAGCCCGCTCCACCAACCGGCCAGGTACAGGCCCATTGCGATCAACAGCAACGCCGCCGCCACCCGCAGCCCCTGGGCCGCCGGGCTGCTGGCCACCGCCCAACCGGCCAGGCCGACCAGCAGGCCTGCGCAGGTGTAGCTAAGGATCCGCCCGAGGTTGTAGGCCAGCAGCAGGCGCAGGCGCCGGCTGCGTTGTTCTGGAGGGATGGCCAGGGTCAAGGCGCCCATCAGGCCGCCGCACATGCCTAGGCAGTGGCCGCCACCGAGCAGGCCGAGTACCAGGGCTGAGCCAAGCAGAGGAAGCAGGTCAGCCACGTGGGGTTTGGTCCTCGTCTTTGGGCGTGTCGCCATCGGCTTTGACCGCAGCCTGGTGCTGTGGGTCCTGGTCGTCGAACAGGATGCTGTGCGCGGGGCTGTCGAGGTCGTCGTACTGGCCGCTGTCCACCGCCCAGAAGAAGATGTACACGGCCACACCAACGATCAGCAGGGCTGCGGGGATCATGATGTAGAGGGCAGGCATACGGTCATCCTTCAATAACTGTCATCGCGGGGCGGTTCAGGCCAGCGATTGCAGCGTGGCAGCGGGCTTGCCCGGCGATAAGGCGTCGTCTTTGAGCCGGGTCAGGCGCAGGGCATTGAGCACCACGATCAACGAGCTGAGCGACATGCCGATGGCAGCCCAGACCGGGGTGATCCAGCCCAGGGCGGCAAACGGCAGCATCAGGCCATTATACAGCGTCGCCCACAGCAGGTTCTCGAGGATATTACGCCGGGTCCGGCGGGCCAGGTCGAAGGCCTGCGCCAACGCTTGCAGGCGATTGGACAGCAGCACCGCATCGGCGCAGGTCTTGGCCAGGTCAGTGGCCGAGCCCATGGCGATGCTGATGTCGGCTGCGGCCAGCACCGGCACGTCATTGACCCCGTCGCCGAGCATCAGCACCTTGCGCCCTTCGGCCTGCAGCGCGCGCAGGCGTGCCAGTTTGTCGTCCGGGCGCAGGCCGCCAATGGCTTGGTCGATGCCCAGTTGTGCGGCCACTTCGGCGACCATCGGCGAGCTGTCGCCTGACAGCAGCAGTGTCTGCCAGCCGCGCGCCTTGCAGGCGTCGAGCAGATCCTTGGCATCCTCGCGCAGGCGATCGTCCAGGCCGAACCAGGCCAGTGGGCCTTGGCGGTCGCCGAGCAGCAGCCACTGGCCACGCGGCTCGGGTACGACAGGTATTTCAGCGCCGCTCAGGGCGCAGACGAAGCTGGCCTGGCCGATGCGCAGGCGCTGGCCGTCGACGGCGCCCTCAAGGCCCAAGCCTGGCACGTTCTGCACTTGCTCGGCAGGCTGCGCAGCGCGGCCGAAGGCGCGGGCGATGGGGTGTTCGGAGCGGTTTTCCAACGCAGCGGCAAGCGCCAGGCAGCGGTCGGCAGCGAGCGCGCCCAGCGGGCGAATGCTGCGCAGCGCCAGGCGGCCTTCGGTGAGGGTGCCGGTCTTGTCGAAGATCACCGTGTCGATCTGGTTCAGCCCTTCCAGCACATGGCCACGGGTGACCAGCAAACCGAGCTTGTGCAAGGTGCCGGTAGCAGCGGTCAGTGCAGTCGGGGTAGCCAGCGACAGCGCGCAGGGGCAGGTCGCGACCAACATGGCCAGGACGATCCAGAATGCCCGCGACGCGTCCAGTTGCCACCAGAGCAGGCCGATAGCGGCTGCGGCGACCAAGGTGAACAGCAAGAACCACTGCGAGGCGCGGTCGGCGATCTGCGCCAGGCGCGGTTTCTCCGACTGGGCGCGCTCCAGCAGCCGGACAATCGCTGACAGGCGTGTTTCCTGGCCAAGCGCCTCGACCTCGACAGTGAGGGTGCTTTCGACATTGAGCGTGCCCCCCGTCACCCGGTCGCCAACGCGCCGCGCCAGCGGCAGGTATTCGCCGGTCAGCAGCGACTCGTCGATGCTCGAGCGGCCTTCGATGATCCGCCCATCGGCGGGAATCACCGCGCCGGGCAGCACTTGTACCTGGTCGCCCCGTTGCAGCTCGGCCAGCAGGATGCGCTCGCTGCGCCCGTCGCGGTCCAGCCGCAGGCAGGAGCTGGGCAGCAGGTTGACCAGTTGCGCGGTGGCGGCGGCGGTGCGTTCGCGGGCGCGGCGCTCCAGGTAGCGGCCAGTAAGCAGAAACAGCGCGAACATGCCGACGGTGTCGAAGTACAGCTCGCCACTGCCGGTGATTGCCGTCCAGATCCCGGCGCAGTACGCCAGGGCGATGGCCAGCGAGACTGAAACGTCCATGGTCAGGTGGCGGGTGCGAAGGTCGCGAGCAGCGCCCTTGAAGAATGGTGCGCAGCTGTAGAAGACGATCGGCGTGGTGAGAAACAGTGCGACCCAGCGCAGGATGGTGTGCAGTTCAGCACTCAGGTCGATGTTGAATTCGGGCCAGGTAGCCATGGTCGCCATCATCGCCTGGAACCACAGCAGGCCAGCCACGCCCAGGCGGCGCAGGGCGCTGCGGTTTTCCCGGGCCAGTTGCTCGGCGGCCTGGTCGGGCTGGTACGGGTGGGCGGCATAGCCGATGTGGCGCAGCTCGGCCATCAGCTTGGACAGGGCCAGTTGGCGGTCGTCCCAGCTGATCAGCAAGCGATGGTTGGACAGGTTGAGTCGCGCATCGGCGACCCCGTCCAGGTTGCGCAGGTGCTTTTCGATCAGCCAGCCACAGGCGGCGCAGCTGATGCCTTCGACCATCAGCGTCGCTTCGGCGAGGTCATCGGCATGGTGCACGAAGGTCTGTTGTACATCGCTGCGGTCGTACAGCGCCAGTTCATCCTGCAACTGTTGCGGCAGGGCTTGGGGGTTGGCGCTGGTCTGGCTGCGGTGTTGGTAATAGTGCTCAAGGCCGCCGGCAACGATGGATTCGGCCACCGCCTGGCAACCGGGGCAGCAGAATGCGCGGGGTTCACCAAGGACCACGGCGCTAAAGCGACTGCCGGCAGGGACGGGTAGGGCGCAGTGGTAGCAGGGGGTGGGCTGGGTCACAGGTCTACTGCCTTGCACAATTTGCTTTGGAGGACGCGCATGCAGCTCGCGTGGGAGCTAGGCGCGTGGAAGCTAGGCTCGTCGGAGCGAGGGTCGTGGAAGCGAGGCGCGTGGGAGCGGGCTTGCCCCGCGATAGCGTCAGTTCTGACACGCCCGTGGTCATGACTGACGCTATCGCGGGGCAAGCCCGCTCCCACGTGTCCAGCTCCCACGTGTCCCGTGCCCACGCGGTGATGTACGCAAGCCGAGCTCATGGCATTACTCACTGGTGACGCTCAGCCCCTTGCAGGGCCTCGTCACCCAGCTCCAGGGTCAGCCCATGCTCGACCTTTTCCTCCTCGAACAAGCGCCAGACATGACCATCCTGGCTGCCCAGCAGCTCGACGAAACGCCGCCCCTCGACCTTGTCATCCAACTGGCCGACATAGCGCCCCGGCTCGCTGCGTGCCAGCGTTACCTTGCGGTCTTTGTTCGGCTGGGTCGGCGAGATCAGGTTCAATTCCAGCGTCTGCGGATCGCTGTTACCGGTCAGGCGCAGCTCGACTTCGCCGGTCAGCTCGTCCAGGTACACCCGCGCCTTGAGGTTGAGGGTCTGCGCCAGCAGCTCGCGGTCCAGCGAGCGGTTGATGCCTTTGCCGGCTTCGTAGTAGTTGTCGTTGACCAGGTTGTCCGGGTTGCGCACGGCAATGCTGACCATGGTCAGGCTCAGGCACACCGAGGTGGTCAGGATGGCGATGATGATCCATGGCCAGAGGTGCTTGTACCAGGGGCTGGTGGCGGTGGCAGGCATGCAGCGATTCCTTAGCGTATTTGCGGGCCGATGAAACGGCTCTTGGCTTCAACCTGGGTGCCGTTGTCGTCGGCGTCCCTGAGGATGAACATGACTTCGTTGGTGGTCGAGGGCAACTGCTCGGGGGCAACCGACAACTGCACCGGCAGGCTGACGATATCACCGGCGGCAACGCGAATCTCGCGGTGGCCTTCAAGCTTCAGATCCGGCAGGCCAGTGGCGTCGAGCACGTAGACGTGGTCGCGCTGATCCTTGTTCATCACCTTGAGGCTGTAGACGTTTTCGATCCGCCCCTGGGCGTTCTCGCGGTACAGCACGCGGTCCTTGCTGACATCGAAACCGACCAGCGAGCGGGTGGCGAAGGCTGTGGCCAGGGCGCCGATCATCACCAGCAACACCAGCGCATAGCCGATCAGGCGCGGGCGGGCCAGGTGGGTCTTCTGGCCCGACAGGTTGTGTTCGGTGGTATAGCTGATCAGGCCCCTGGGGTAGTTCATCTTGTCCATGATGCTGTCACAGGCGTCGATGCACGCCGCGCAGCCGATGCACTCGATCTGCAGGCCGTCGCGGATGTCGATGCCGGTCGGGCAGACCTGCACGCACATGGTGCAGTCGATGCAGTCGCCCAGGCCCTTGGCCTTATAGTCGAGGTCTTTCTTGCGTGGGCCACGGGTTTCGCCGCGCCGCGGGTCGTAGGAGACGATCAGCGTGTCCTTGTCGAACATCACGCTCTGGAAGCGCGCATATGGGCACATGTACACGCACACTTGCTCGCGCAGCCAGCCGGCATTGCCATAGGTGGCCAGGGTGAAGAAACCAACCCAGAAGTAGGCCCAGCCGTCGGCTTGGCCGGTGAAAAACTCAATCACCAGTTCGCGAATGGGCGAGAAGTAGCCGACGAAGGTCACCCCGGTGACGAAGCCGATCAGCAGCCACATGCTGTGCTTGGCCGTCTTGCGCAGCAGCTTGTTGGCGCTCATCGGTGCGCGGTCGAGTTTCATGCGTTGGTTGCGGTCGCCTTCGGTGACCTTTTCGCACCACATGAAGATCCAGGTCCAGACGCTCTGCGGGCAGGTGTAACCGCACCAGACGCGGCCGGCGAACACGGTGATGAAGAACAGGCCGAAAGCGGCGACGATGAGGATCCCGGAGAGCAGGATGAAGTCTTGCGGCCAGATGGTCGCACCAAAGATGTAGAACTTGCGCTCAGGCAGGTTCCACCAGACTGCCTGGTGACCGCCCCAGTTCAGCCACACGGTGCCGAAGTAGAGCAGGAACAGGACAGCACCGCCGACCATGCGCAGGCGGCGGAACACTCCGGTGAAGGCACGGGTGTAGATTTTTTCACGGGCAGCGTAGAGGTCGACAGAGTCCTTTCCTTGTTTGGCAGGCGGGGTGACATCATGTACCGGAATTTGCTTGCTCATCATCAAGTCCCACGGCAGTGGTAAATGCCGCGGCCAGTGCATGCCGGCCGCGGTCAGGTGTAGTAGGCGCCTGCGAGCATGATACGCCCGTCGTGGCGCCTAGGTTCACCCTGCGACTTTTGGTCGCATTGGGTAAAGTGCTGGGTTGGTGTATGCGCTGTTCATTTGATGTGGATCAATTGACAGTCCACATGAACATTGCGTTTAGTTGCTGCCTTCATGGCTTATACAGTTGCAGCTGGTCGATCTCCTCGGCTGAGCGCCAGTCGTTGCCTCGCACCAGGCGTACGCTCAGGCTGTCGGCGCTGTCGTTTAGTTCTGCGACCAGGTAGGTGCTCTGCGAGGCTGAGCCACTCAGGTAGAGGGGGATTGAGCCAACGGCCCTCGTGTCTCGATAAAAACGACCAGCCTCGCGGTGCAGGTGCCCGGCAAAGACAGCATCGACGCGGTAGTGCGCAATCATCGCGCGGAACCGGTTGCGTTCCTCTTGGCTGGCCCATTCGTTGGGCTTATGCAGGTTCAGCAGGATGATCTGCCCGCTATCGTAGGCTTCCTGTAATTGGCCTTCGAGCCACTGCAACGAGCCACTGATATCGAAGCGATGGCGATGCTCGAGCGGCCAGGCCCAACCGCTTTGAAAGCCCAGCTCATAGGTGGGTTCGTTATTGAGCTGGATCAGGCGAACCCTGCCGAAATTCATGCTGTAGGCCAGGCTGCCGCTGTAATGGGTCTGCTGAAGATCTGTAATGGCGCTGATGTCCATGGTGTCGACCCGCTCACGGTGGTGATCGATCAGGTCCAGGATGCTGTCGCGGGCGGCACCGTTGTTGAAGGTCGTGTTGTTCTCGTAATCGTGGTTGCCCAGGCCGAAGTAGTAATTGTCCTGCAAGTGCCGCTCAAGGATCGGATACAGCACCTTGCGTTGCCAGCCGTGCCCATAGGCCGTCATGTCGCCGTTGATCATCACCGGTATTGCCGTGCCGCCCATATGGGTGCGGTAGTCGGCAATATTGGCGTACTGCTGGTTGATCAGTTGCGCCGATTCCTGGTCCCGGTCGGCAGCGCTTTGCTCCAGGTTCAAATCCGAAGCTGGCGTCCACGGGTACTGGGGGTCTGAGGCGAAGACGAACGCGCGCGGTGTAGCGCGGTTGCCATGGCGGCCAGGCCGTTTGGGCGGCAGAACGGTTTCGAAGCGTCGATCCAGATCAGTCATGCAAGCTCCCTCTTGGTAAGTCAGGCGGTACGCCTGGCTGGAGGGAGTGTTGAGAGGGGAGTGACGGGGCAGAAGCCGGAAGCTGTTCCTGTAAGGGTGCGATTGCCGGGCTCGGTCGAATCCGCAACGGCCCTTCCGGTTGGAAGCGGCAGGGCCGTTGCGCAAGATCACTCGGCTTGCTCGGTGGTTTGCTCCTGGTGCGACAGGCTGTAGACGTAGGCCGCCAGCAGGTGCACCTTGTCATTGCCCTGCAGCTCAGCCTGGGCCGGCATCTGGCCTTGGCGGCCATAGCGGATGGTCTGCTGCAACTGGGCGAAGCTTGAGCCGTAGATGAATGCCTGCGGATGGGTCAGGTCAGGCGCACCCATGGCCGGCGTACCCTTGGCTTCAGGCCCGTGGCAGGCGACGCAGTTGGCGGCGAAGATCTTCTGGCCATTGGCAGCATCGGCCTTGATCCCTTCCGGCAGCTTGCGCCCGTCCAGATTGGTCAGTACGTAGGCGGCGACATCGGCCACGCCTTGCTCGCCAATGACCTCGGCCCAGGCCGGCATCACCCCGTGACGACCATTCATGATGGTGGTCTTGATGGTTTCCGGCTCGCCACCCCAGCGCCAATCCTTGTCGGTCAGGTTGGGGAAGCCATACGAGCCCTTGGCGTCGGAGCCGTGGCACACCGAGCAGTTGGAGGCAAACAGCCGCCCGCCCATTTTCAGCGCTTGAGGATCCTTAGCCACCTCTTCGATCGGCATGGCGGCGAACTTGGCGAAGATCGGCCCGAAGCGGGCATCGGCCTTGGCCATTTCTTTTTCCCACTCATGCACGCCGGTCCAGCCTGGCTCGCCGTTGGCGAACTCGGTCTGCTTGTCGGTATCCAGGTAGCTGTAGCCTGGCAGCACGCCTTTCCAGTTGCCCAGGCCGGGGTACAGCACCAGGTAGCCGAGGGCGAAGATGATGGTGCCGACGAACAGCCAGAACCACCACTTGGGCAGCGGGTTGTCGTATTCCTCGATCCCGTCGAAGGCATGCCCGACGGTCTCGTCGGTGACCTCTTCGCGCTGGCCCTTGCGGGTCGACAGCAACAGCCAGGTCAGGGCGAAGATAGTGCCCAACGTCAGGACTGTGACGTACAGACTCCAGAAGGTTGTCATTCTTGTTTGCTCCCAGAAGCTTTCTCTTGCGCTTTAGCGTGCGCTTGCTCGACGTGCCGGCTGGCCTCGGGATCGTCCGCGAAGGGCAGTTGGGTGGCTTCGTCGAACTCCTTCTTGCGCCGTGGGTTGAACACCCACAGGGCCAGGCCGACAAAGGCCACCATCACCACAACGGTGCCCAGGCCGCGGATCATTCCGATATCCATCAGCGTCACCGTTTGCTCTTGATGATGGTGCCAAGCCCTTGCAGGTACGCCACCAGGGCGTCCATCTCGGTCTTGCCCTTGACCGCGTCGGCGGCGCCGGCAATGTCGGCGTCGGTGTACGGCACGCCCAGGGTGCGCAGTACTTCGAGCTTCTTCGCGGTGTCCTTGCCGTCGAGCTTGTGCTCGACCAGCCACGGGTAGGACGGCATCTTCGACTCCGGCACCACGTTGCGCGGGTTGTACAGGTGCGCGCGGTGCCAGTCATCGGAGTAGCGCCCACCCACCCTGGCCAAGTCCGGACCGGTACGCTTGGAGCCCCACAGGAACGGGTGATCCCAGACGCTTTCACCGGCCACCGAATAGTGGCCATAACGCTCGGTTTCGGCGCGGAACGGGCGAATCATCTGCGAGTGACAACCCACGCAACCTTCGCGGATATAGATATCGCGCCCTTCCAGTTCCAGCGCAGTGCGCGGCTTCATGCCTTCGACCGGCTTGTTGGTGACGTCCTGGAAAAACAGCGGGACGATCTGGGTCAGGCCGCCAATGCTCACGGCAATGACCATGAAGAAGGCCAACAGGCCGATATTCTTCTCGACTGCTTCATGCTTCATCAGTGGGCTCCCACGACGACGATCTTGGCGGCTTCTTCCGCTTGCGTGGCATCAGCGGCACGTACCGTGCGCAACACGTTGTAGGCCATCAGCAACATCCCCGAGGCGAAGAACGCACCGCCCAGGGCGCGGACGATATAGCCCGGATGGCTGGCCTGCAGCGCCTCGACGAACGAGTAGGTGAGCGTGCCGTCATCGTTGATCGCGCGCCACATCAGGCCTTGGGTGATGCCGTTGACCCACATCGAGGCGATGTACAGCACAGTGCCGATGGTCGCCAGCCAGAAGTGCGCGTTGATCAGCCCGACGCTGTGCATCTGCGCCCGGCCGTAGAGCTTGGGAATCATGTGATACACAGCGCCAATCGAGATCATCGCAACCCAACCGAGGGCGCCAGCGTGGACGTGGCCGATGGTCCAGTCGGTGTAGTGCGACAGCGAGTTGACTGTCTTGATCGCCATCATCGGCCCTTCGAAGGTCGACATGCCGTAGAACGCCAGCGACACCACCAAAAAGCGCAGGATCGGGTCGGTGCGCAGTTTGTGCCAGGCTCCCGACAGGGTCATCATGCCGTTGATCATGCCGCCCCAGCTGGGCGCCAGGAGGATGATCGACATGACCATGCCCAGCGACTGCGCCCAGTCAGGCAGGGCGGTGTAGTGCAGGTGGTGCGGGCCGGCCCAGATGTACAGGGTGATCAGTGCCCAGAAGTGGACGATCGACAGGCGATAGGAGTAGATCGGCCGCTCGGCTTGCTTGGGTACGAAGTAGTACATCATGCCCAGGAAGCCCGTGGTCAGGAAGAAGCCCACGGCGTTGTGCCCGTACCACCACTGGATCATCGCGTCGGTTGCGCCGGCATACGCCGAATACGACTTGAACAGGCTGACCGGCAGCGAGATGTGATTGACGATGTGCAGCATCGCGGTGACCACGATGAACGCGCCATAGAACCAGTTACCAACATAAATGTGCTTGGTCTTGCGCTTGACGATGGTGCCGAAGAACACCAGCGCGTAGGTGACCCAGACGATGGCCAGCAGGATCGCGATCGGCCACTCGAGCTCGGCATATTCCTTGGTGGTGGTGTAGCCCATCGGCAGGGTGATCAGCGCACCGACGATCACCGCCTGCCAACCCCAGAAGGTGAAGGCGGCCATGCTGTCGGAGATCAGCCG
Organism: Pseudomonas sp. Je.1.5.c; assembly: GCF_051129895.1. NCBI lineage: Bacteria > Pseudomonadati > Pseudomonadota > Gammaproteobacteria > Pseudomonadales > Pseudomonadaceae > Pseudomonas > Pseudomonas sp. Je.1.5.c. The sequence continues at coordinate 121,031 of NZ_JBCPSP010000011.1, read as the reverse complement.
GGTCTGGCAGGTGCGCTGCACCACATAGTAGGATGTGGCGAACAGTGCACAGCCTCCGAAGGCGAAGATCACCAGGTTGGTGTGCAGTGGGCGCAGGCGTCCGAAGCTCGTCCATGGCAGGTCCAGGTTAAGCTGCGGCCATACCAGTTGCGAGGCGATGAAGACGCCCAGGCCCATGCCAAGGATCCCCCAGACCACCGTCATGATGGCGAACTGGCGGACGACCTTATAGTTATAAGCAGTCGGACTGATTGCTGTGCTCATTCTAAGGTTCCACGGTTTGGGTAGTTCTTGTTGGTTGAAAAATCGGCGCCAGTATCGGTAACCCCTAGGGTTATGGCAACGCAAGGATCCTTGCGCCGACCCGTGTCCAGGCCCTCTCACCGCCGTCCCGCGGTTGTCGGGTTCGGAGGATTGTACACAAATAAATATTTGTAATGTGTACCGTTTTTCACCTTTTTCTGATCGATCGGTCAAGCTTTTTTTCGAGGGCCAGGGCACGCAAGACATCATCCCAAAGCCGTAGGTAAAGCGTTCCAAAGTTCTGCGCAGCGTCAGGCCATGCGCCGCGTCGCAGACCGGCGCACGATGCGCGGTCACTTGGGCAACAAGCTTAGTTCTGTTCGAGGGGGGTGCAAGGGGGAGGGGGGAAACGCATCGCGGGGCAAGCCTGCTCCCACGTTGTGCGTGAGAGCGGGCTTGCCCCGCGATAAGGCTTGCGGCGATTACTTGGCGGTTACAGTCTCAGCAGGCTCCTCTTGCGACAGGCTGTACACATAAGCGGCCAGCAGATGCACCTTGTCATGCCCCTGAATCTCTTCCTGGGCCGGCATCTGCCCCTGGCGACCATAGCGAATGGTCTGTTGCAGCTGGGCAAAGCTCGACCCATAGATGAACGCCTGTGGGTGAGTCAGGTCAGGCGCGCCCATCACTGGCGTGCCCTTGCCTTCAGGCCCATGACACGCCACGCAGTTGGCGGCAAAGATCTCCTGGCCCTTGAGCGGATCAGCCTTGACCCCTTGCGGCAGGCTGCGACCATCCATGCGGGTCAGCACGAACGCCGCCACATCGGCTACGCCCTGCTCACCGATCACCTCGGACCACGCCGGCATGACGCCATGGCGGCCGCCCATGATCGAGGCCTTGATGGTTTCCGGCTCGCCGCCCCAGCGCCAATCCTTGTCGGTCAGGTTGGGAAAGCCATAGGCGCCCTTGGCGTCCGAGCCGTGGCACACCGAGCAGTTGGAGGCGAACAGCCGGCTGCCCATCTTCAGCGCCTGCGGATCCTTGGCCACTTCCTCCACCGGCATGGCGGCGAACTTGGCGAAGATCGGGCCGAAGCGGGCGTCGGCCTTGTCCATTTCCTTCTGCCATTCCTTCACTTGCGTCCAGCCGTCCTGATAGCCGGGCAGTACGCCTTTCCAGTTGCCCAGGCCCGGATACAGGATCAGGTAGCCGACGCCAAAGGCCAGGGTGCCGACGAACAGCCAGAACCACCATTTGGGCAACGGGTTGTCGTACTCCTCGATGCCATCGAAGGCGTGGCCCATGGTTTGGTCGGTGGTGTCCTTGCTCTGGCCCTTGCGGGTGCCGAGCAGCAACCAGGTCAGGCCGATCAGGCTGCCGAGGGTCAGTACGCTGATGTACGTACTCCAGAAGGTGGTCATTGCTGGGTGCTCCTCATGGCAGGTTCCTGCCCGGCGGGGGGCAGGCGGTCATCGTCGAAGGGCAGCAGGCGCGCTTCGGCGAAATCACGGTCGCGGCGACGGTTGAAAACCCACAGGCTCAGGCCGATGAAGGCGATCATCACCACCAGGGTGCCCAGGCCGCGGATCATGCCGATGTCGATTGACAGTTCCATCGCTTACCTCTTGTTCTTGATCGCGGTGCCGAGCACCTGCAGGTACGCCACCAACGCGTCCATCTCGGTGTGGCCTTTGACCGCGTCCCGGGCGCCAGCGATGTCGGCGTCGCTGTACGGCACGCCGAGGGTGCGCAGGGCACGCATCTTGGTGTCGGTATGGCTGTTGTCGACCTGGTGCGCGACCAGCCATGGGTAGGACGGCATCTTCGACTCCGGCACCACGTTGCGCGGGTTGTACAAGTGCGCGCGGTGCCAGTCGTCCGAGTAGCGTCCACCCACCCGGGCCAAGTCCGGGCCGGTGCGCTTGGAGCCCCACAGGAACGGGTGATCCCAGACGCTTTCACCGGCCACCGAGTAGTGGCCGTAGCGCTCGGTCTCGGCACGGAATGGGCGGATCATCTGCGAGTGGCAACCCACGCAGCCTTCGCGGATGTAGATGTCGCGGCCTTCGAGCTGCAACGCGGTGTAGGGCTTCATGCCTTCGACCGGCTTGTTGGTGACGTCCTGGAAGAACAGCGGGACGATCTGGGTCAGGCCGCCGATGCTGACGGCGAACACCATCAACAGTGCCAGCAGGCCGACGTTTTTCTCGATGACTTCATGTTTCATCAGGCTTGTCTCCTCAGGCCAGCTGGGCGTTCGCAGGGGCGGCGACGGCGGCCGGTGCGCGCACCGTGCGCCAGGTGTTCCAGGCCATCAGGAACATGCCGCTGAGGAAGATCGCACCACCGACGAAGCGCACGATGAAGCCTGGGTGGCTGGCCACCAGGGTCTCGACGAACGAGTAGGTGAGCGTGCCGTCGCTGTTCACCGCGCGCCACATCAGGCCCTGGGCGATGCCGTTGACCCACATCGAGGCGATGTACAGCACGGTGCCGATGGTCGCCAGCCAGAAGTGCGCGTTGATCAGGCCCAGGCTGTACATGCGCTCTTTGCCGTAGATCTTGGGAATGGTGTGGTACAGCGCGCCGATCGAGATCATCGCAACCCAGCCCAGGGCGCCGGCGTGGACGTGGCCGATGGTCCAGTCGGTGTAGTGCGACAGGGCGTTGACCGTCTTGATCGCCATCATCGGCCCTTCGAAGGTCGACATGCCGTAGAACGCCAGGGACACCACCAAAAAGCGCAGGATCGGGTCGCTGCGCAGTTTGTGCCAGGCCCCCGACAGGGTCATCATGCCGTTGATCATGCCGCCCCAGCTCGGGGCCAGGAGAATCAGCGACATGACCATGCCCAACGACTGCGCCCAGTCGGGCAGGGCGGTGTAGTGCAGGTGGTGCGGGCCTGCCCAGATGTACAGGGTGATCAGCGCCCAGAAGTGGACGATCGACAGGCGATAGGAATACACCGGGCGTTCGGCCTGCTTGGGCACGTAGTAGTACATCATCCCCAGGAAGCCTGCGGTCAGGAAGAAGCCCACCGCGTTGTGCCCGTACCACCACTGGACCATGGCGTCGGTGGCCCCGGCATACACCGAGTAGGACTTGGTCAGGCTGACCGGGATTTCCAGGTTGTTGACGATGTGCAGCAGCGCCACGGTGAGGATGAACGCACCGAAGAACCAGTTACCGACGTAGATGTGCTTGGTATTGCGCTTGATCAGCGTGCCGAAGAACACGATCGCGTAGGCCACCCAGACGATGGTGATCAGGATGTCGATCGGCCATTCCAGCTCAGCGTATTCCTTGGAGCTGGTATAGCCCAACGGCAGGCTGATGGCCGCCAGCACAATCACCAGCTGCCAGCCCCAGAACGAGAACGCCGCCAGTTTTGGTGCGAACAGGGTGGTCTGGCAGGTGCGCTGCACCGAATAATAGGAGGTGGCAAACAGCGCGCAGCCGCCGAAGGCGAAGATCACCGCATTGGTATGCAGCGGTCGCAGGCGGCCGAAGCTGGTCCACGGTAGGTCGAAGTTGAGGGCGGGCCAGGCGAGTTGAGCGGCGATGAAAACGCCGAGCCCCATCCCGACGATTCCCCACACCACCGTCATAATGGCGAATTGGCGGACCACCTTGTAGTTATAGGCGGTACTGGTTGTTGTGTTCATGTATGGGTTCCCATCCACGGTTATAGGCAGGCTAAACAGCGAGGCAAGCATGATTAATGGGCAAAGTGCCGGTATTGACGGGGATCAATGGGCGCAAGTGGCAAATGTCCCAGGCTTGCGCTGCGATCCTGCGCAAATGGGCGGCGAACAGGGCTATGTGGGTGGTCTGATCCTGGCCCATGGCGCGGGCGCGCCGATGGACAGCGGGTTTATGCAGGACATGGCGCAAAGGCTGGCGGCACAAGGGGTAGCGGTGGTGCGCTTTGAATTCCCCTACATGGCCGAGCGGCGGCTAACGGGCGGCAAACGCCCGCCCAACCCGCAGAAGGTGTTACTGCAATGCTGGCGCGAGGTGTACCGGCAGGTGCGACCTTTGGTCACGGGCAAGCTGGCCATTGGCGGCAAGTCGATGGGCGGGCGCATGGCCAGTTTGCTGGCCGATGAGCTTGAGGCCGATGCACTGGTGTGCCTGGGTTATCCGTTCTATGCGGTGGGCAAACCCGAGAAGCCGCGGGTCGAGCATTTGGCCGGGCTGCGCACGCCGACCTTGATCATTCAGGGCGAACGCGATGCCTTGGGTAACCGCGAGGCGGTCGAGGGCTATGAGCTGTCGCCAGCGATCGAGGTTTGCTGGCTGGGGGCGGCGGACCATGACCTTAAGCCATTGAAGGCCTCGGGCTTGACCCATGAGGGGCTTTTGCAGACGGCGGCTGAGCGAATTGCGGCGTTTCTTGGTTAGCGCATTTTGCGGCCGCCTTGCGGCCCATCGCAGGCAAGCCAGCGATGGGCTGCAAAGCAGCCCCTATGACGACAATCAGTCGCGGTACTCGCACAGGTAAGCGGTCTCAACCGCTACCTTGAGCTGGAACTTGCTGTCGGCCGGCACATTGAACTGGCTGCCAGCGGTGAAGTTTTCCCAGTTGTCGCTGCCTGGCAGCTTGACGTTCAGCGCGCCGGAAACCACGTGCATGATCTCGCGCTTGGCCGTACCGAACTCGTATTCGCCCGGGGCCATGACGCCAACGGTGGCCGGGCCTTCGCTACCGGTGAAGGCGATCGACTTGACGGTGCCATCAAAGTATTCATTGACCTTGAACATGGGCGACTCCTGAAAAAGCGATGGAAAAAGGGCTGGCCAGTATGCCCAAGGCCTGCCCCGTCGTCATCTGCTTTCAGGTGCCTTCGACAGGCAAGCTCAGCGGTAGCAAACGCGCGGTATTACGCGCATCTTCCAGGGCCCGATGCTGCTGGCCAGTGAACTGCAGGCCAGCCAGTTGCAGGGCACTGTTCAGGCCAGCCGGGCGCTGCAAGTGCCGCGCCTTGGCAAAGCGCTGCTTGAGGTTGATGTGCGGCAGCTCCTGGAGAATGCTGCGCACTTTGTAGTCATGCCACTCCTGTAGCAGTTGCCTGCGGTCATAGTCACCCCAGCTGACCCAGGCTTGCAGATCTTGCGCCTGCTGGCCAAGCCAGCCTTCGAATTGCGCCCAGGCCTCTTTGAAACACGCAGCAGCATCCACATCAGCCTGGCTGATATGGGTCAGCTCACGGCAAAAGGGCGTTAATTGCGGTCGCCGTTTCGGTTTGACGAAGCACTGGAAGTGGTCAACCTCGCGGCCTTCACGGGTTACCAGGCTCGCGCCGATTTCAATGATTTCCATCTCCGTGACCGGCCAACCACCGTCGTCGGTGGTAGCCTCCAGGTCGATCACCAACCAATGGCCCATGCCAGGCTCCCTCGCAAGTCTCGCTAGAGAGTAGCCAAAGTCTGCGGCGTCCGACATCCCCTGGCACTTTGGCATATCCGGCGGTTGTGTACGCCTGTGAAAACGCCTAGCTTAGGCGCATTAAGGTCGCATACCGTGATGAGTGTCTCGTCTTGACTCCAGCCCCCAGCCTCAAGGCCGTGTCCTGCTTGCTGAGCTTGGCCGCGTTGTGCCTGGGCGCAGCAGGCCAGGCTGCGGCGGTGGTCGAGGTGAGGATCGGTGCGGCGCATTTCCCGCCTTATACCGTGCGCCCCGAGCAGGGCGGCGAAAGTGGCTTGCTGGCACAACTGGCCGAGGCGCTCAACGCGTTGCAAGATGATTATCGCTTCGTCCTGGTGCCCACCTCGATCCAGCGCCGCTTTGGTGATTTCCAGCAAGGCCGCACCGACATGGCGATCTTCGAGAACCCCAAATGGGGTTGGCAGCAAATTGCCTACCAGGCGGTAGACATGGGCCTTGAAGATGCCGAGATTTTCGTCGCCCACCAGCAAGGCAGCCGCGATCAGCAGTATTTCCAGGACCTGCGCGGCAAGCGCCTGGCCCTGTACAACGGCTATCACTACGCCTTCGCCGAGTTCAACTCCGATCCGCATTACCTGCGCCAGACCTACGGCGCGACGCTGACCTATTCGCATGACAGCAACCTGTCGATGGTCCAGCGCGGGCGGGCCGATATTGCCTTGGTCACGCGCTCGTTCTTCAGCGATTTCCTGGCACGTAACCCCGACAGCCGCAGCCAATTGATGGCTTCCGAGCGGGTCGACCAGGTCTACCATCACTATGCCTTGCTGCGACCGCAAGCGCCGATCAGCCCCCAGGCCTTCGCGCAACTCATGCGGCGCCTGCGTGAAAATGGCGAGCTATTGCGCATTTTTCAGCCCTACCGAATCACCGTCGCAGCCCCCGTCGACTAAATTAGCCGGCAGTGGCCACGTTTCAGGAGTGAGCCTCTCTTTCATTTCCGGTGAGCCAAGACCATGCCGTTCGATGCCGCTTCACAGCCGCTGTCCCTGCCACGTTGGCGCAGTTTGAGTGCCGATGAGGGCGACTGTCGGCTGAGTTTGACCCTTGAAGGACGCCCGCTGATCCAGCTCCGGCTGGTGCCCGGCGAGGTGTTTGAGGTGCACGTGCAAGCGATCTGTGGCGAGCGCCGCCAGCAGGCGCTGTGGGCTGCCTGCTACTGGTTGTTTGCGCGCGACCCTGCATGCCAGCGCCTGCACTGGCACCTGAGCGATCCGCTGGCGCAAGCCCAAGCCAGCGGCCTGTTGCTGGCGACCGAAGACGCCGGCGTGTACCGCAGCGAACGCACGTTGTTCTGGCAGTTGCCCCAGCCGTGGTTGGGCGAGTCGCATGACGGCGTCTATCCCCAGCAAATGCACATCAGCAACGGCAAGCGCCACCCGCTACGAGCACCCAAGCCACGCGGTGAAGTGTATCGACGTTTCGATGCACGCCTGGGGGCCTGGGTGTCGCTGCGCACGCTTGAGATCGAGCACGATCTTGAGCGTTACAACCGCTGGCAGAACAACCCGCGAGTGGCGCACTTCTGGCAGGAGCAGGGCAGCCTCGAGCAGCACCGCGAGTACTTGAGCAAACTTGAAGCCGACCCCCATACCCTCACCCTGATCGGCTGCTTCGATGATCAGCCGTTCGCCTACTTCGAAGCCTACTGGGCCAAGGAAGACCGCATCGCGCCGTTCTACCCAGCCGAGGACTATGACCGCGGCATCCACATGCTGGTAGGTGAAGAAAACCATCGCGGGCCGCACAAGGTCGCCAGCTGGATGTCGGCGCTGGTGCATTACCTGTTCCTGGATGACCCGCGCACCCAGCGGGTGGTAGCCGAGCCGCGGGCCGACAACGCCAAGATGATCGGCTACATGCACGATCAGTGCTTTCACTGCGAGAAGGAGTTCGATTTTCCGCACAAGCGCGCGGCACTGATGATCCTGGGGCGCGAGCGTTTCTTCGATCACTGCACGCTCGCCTAGCGGCTCGAGCTGCAAGTTTGGAGCGGCAAGCTGCAAGTAGAAGCGGTGCGGTGTGCGGCTTTTTCTTGCAGCTTGTGCTTGCCGCAGCTCAGTGACGGGTAGCGGTCTTGCGGCAGTGGATCAGGGCATCGCGGATCATGAAGTTGACCAGGGTCGGCGAGACGCCGAGCTCTTTGGCGATGTCTTTCTGCGGTACGCCGTGCAAGCGGTACATCTCGAAGGCGTAGCGGGTGCGCTGGGGCAGCTCGTTGAGCGCCTCGGCAATGTGTTCGAGGGCCGCCAGGTTGATATGGGTGGCTTCCGGCGAGGCGTTCTGGATCACCACGTTGAGGCCTTCTTCCTCACTGCCGGAGTACTTCAGCTCCATCGCCTGCTTGCGGTAGTGATCGATCGCCAGGTTGCGCACGATCTGGAACAGATAGCTCAACTGAGCCTTGAACGAGGAGGTGATCTGCGGCGCTGCGCTGAGCCGAAAGAAGGCATCCTGTACCACATCTTCGGCACGCGAACGGCAGCCGGTGATGCGCGCGGCAATTTTGACCAGGATGTTGCGGTTGTCGACGAATGCTTGGAGTAATGGTGAATCGCACTTACTTGTGGATAGTTGTTCCGCCATGGAAATCACCTTGTTCTCTGAGGAAAGGAAGCAACCTGTAACTGCATGCTTCCAACGACGGTCGACAAGCTATTCCCAATGATAATGATTGTCAAATACGAAAGTTAATGAGACTCCATTCGTATTGGTTCTAAGCTTACCCGCGTGAACCGGTTCACTTCGCGCTAGCCGCGCGACGCGCTGTTCCGCCCTCTGCGCAGTTAATTATTTGCCTCGCCCATCCGTTCCCCTGTGTACATCCAGCTGCCGAACCCTGCCCTCCAACCTTGCGTGGCGGCGTTCGGTGCGACTCACCCAGACACTGGCAGGAACACCCCATGACGGACGCCTTCGAACTCCCGCACTCGCTGGTCCAGGCCTTGGCCCAACGCGCCGCGCAGACCCCGGACCGGATCGCCTTGCGCTTTCTGGCCGATGATCCTCGCGAGCAGGCCGTACTCAGTTATCGGGACCTCGACCTGCGTGCGCGAACCATCGCCGCGGCGCTGCAACAGCGCGCCGAGTTTGGCGATCGGGCGGTGTTGCTGTTCCCCAGTGGTCCGGACTACGTCGCGGCATTCTTCGGCTGCCTGTATGCCGGGGTGATCGCGGTGCCGGCCTATCCGCCAGAGTCGTCGCGCCGTCATCACCAAGAGCGCCTGCTGTCGATCATCGACGATGCCGAACCGCGTTTGCTGCTGACGGTAGAGGCGCTGTGTGACAGTTTGCAGGGCCTTGAGGCTCTGGCCGGTGACGCCGCGCCTGAGCTGCTGGCCGTCGACCCTCTGACCCCAGCCCTGGCCGATCAATGGCGCCAGCCGCAGCTGGCCGGCAGTGACATCGCCTTTTTGCAGTACACCTCCGGCTCCACCGCGCTGCCCAAGGGCGTGCAGGTCAGCCACGGCAACCTGGTGGCCAACGAGCAACTGATTCGCCACGGCTTTGGCATCGACCTGAACCCGGACGATGTGATCGTCAGCTGGTTGCCGCTGTACCACGACATGGGCCTGATTGGCGGCCTGCTGCAACCGATCTTCAGCGGCGTGCCGTGCGTGCTGATGTCGCCGGGGTATTTCCTGGCGCGGCCGCAGCGCTGGTTGCAGGCGATCAGCGAATATGGCGGCACCATCAGCGGCGGCCCGGACTTCGCCTACCGCTTGTGCAGCGAGCGGGTCAGCGAGGCGGCCTTGGCTGGGCTCGACTTGAGCCGCTGGCGCGTGGCCTATTCCGGCTCCGAGCCAATCCGCCAGGACAGCCTGGAGACCTTCGCCAGCAAGTTCCAGGTGTGCGGTTTCGACCCGCAGAGCTACTTCGCCAGCTATGGCCTGGCCGAGGCGACCCTGTTCGTCAGCGGCAGCCGTCGTGGCCAGGGCATTGCCGCGCTGGAGATCGACGCCCAAGCGTTTGCCAGCCACCGCGCCGAGCCAGGCACAGGCAGCGTGCTCATGAGCTGCGGCTACCCCCAGCCAGGCCATGCGCTATGCATCGTCGACCCGCAGCGCCAACGCGTGCTGGGCGACAACCTGGTCGGTGAAATCTGGGCCAGTGGCCCGAGCATCGCCCTGGGCTACTGGCGCAATCCCGAGGCCAGCGCGCGCACCTTCGTCGAGCTGGACGGCCAGACCTGGCTGCGTACCGGCGATTTGGGCTTCATGCGCGAGGGCGAGGTATTCGTCACTGGGCGTCTGAAAGACATGCTCATCGTGCGCGGGCAGAACCTCTACCCGCAGGACCTGGAACAGACCTTGGAGCGCGAGGTCGATGTGCTGCGCAAGGGCCGGGTGGCGGTGTTCGCCGTTGATGATCAAGGCGAGGAGGGCATTGGCGTTGCCGTGGAGATCAGCCGCAATGTGCAAAAGGCGCACACGCCGCAAGAGCTGATCAAGACCCTGCGCCAGGTCATCGCCGACGCCTGCCGCCAGGCTCCGGCAGTGGTGCTGCTGCTCAACCCGGGTGCCTTGCCCAAGACCTCCAGCGGCAAACTGCAACGTTCAGCCTGTCGCCTGCGCATGGACGATGGCAGCCTGGATTGCTACGCACGCTTCCCGGCCGTCGCCGAGCAGACGCTAGACGCTGCGCCGGCTGATGAACTGCAAACCCGCATTGCCGCCATTTGGCGCGAATTGCTCAAGGTCGAGGCGGTTGCGCCAGACGATCACTTCCTGCTGCTGGGCGGCAACTCCATCGCCGCCACCCAGGTCACTGCGCGGCTGGCCGACGCGTTGGGCATCAACCTGAGCCTGCGCACGCTGTTCGAGGCGCCGCTGCTGGCCGACTACAGTGCAGCCGTGGCCGCGCTGCTCGCCGAGGGCGGACAGGGCAATGGCCGCATCGACACGCTGGGCCGTGGCCAGGCATTGGCGCAATCGCTGGCGCAGAATCGCCTGTGGCTGCTGTGGCAACTGGAGCCGACGTCGGCTGCCTACAACATCCCGGCTGGCTTGCACCTGCGCGGCGAGCTGGATGTTGCCGCCCTGGAGCACAGCTTCCAGGCATTGGTGGCCCGCCACGAATCGTTGCGCACGGTGTTCAGCGAGATCGATGGCCAGGCCCTGCAACGGGTGCTGCCTGAGCAGCGGTTGGTTCTACAGCAGGTCGATCTGCACGGGCTGGATGCGACTGAAGTCGCTGCCCGTCGTCAAGCCGAGGCGCAGCAGCCGTTCGACCTGATCGAAGGACCGTTGCTGCGGGTGACCCTGGCGCGGCTGGATGACGAGGATCATCAACTGTGGGTGACCCTGCACCACATCATCGCCGACGGTTGGTCGCTGAATATTCTGCTCGACGAGTTCGCCCGCCTCTACGCGGCCCGCTGCCAGGGCCAGCAGGCGAGCCTGGCGGCGCTGCCGCTGGGCTATGCCGACTACGCTATCTGGCAGCGCCAGTGGCTGGCTGAAGGCGAGGCCGCGCGTCAGCTCGAACACTGGCAACAGCAGCTGGGCGATGAACTGCCGGTGCTCGACCTAGGCAGCGACCACCCCCGCTCCAGCCAACAAGACAAGCGCGCGGCACGCCTGAGTGTGAAAGTCCCGGCCAAGCTTGCCGACGCGCTCAAGGACTTGGCCCGCGAGCAGCAGGCCAGCCTGTTCATGGTCCTGCTGGCCGCCTGGCAAGGCCTGCTGCACCGCTATACCGGCCAGGGCGACATCCGCGTCGGCGTGCCCAATGCCAACCGCCCGCGCCTGGAAACCCAGGGCATGGTCGGCTTCTTCATCAATACCCAGGTGCTGCGCGCCCAGCTCGATGGTCGGCAGTCGTTCGCCCAGCTGTTGGCCCAGGTGCGCCAGGCGACCCTGCACGCCCAGGCCAATCAGGACTTGCCGTTCGAGCAACTGCTCGAAGCCTTGCCGCAGGCCCGCGAGCAGGGCCTGTTCCAGGTCATGTTCAACCACCAGCAACGCGACTTGTCGGCGCTGCGCCGTCTGCCCGGCTTGCTCGCCGAAGAGCTGCCATGGCACAGCCGCGAAGCCAAGTTCGACCTGCAGCTGCACAGTGAAGAAGATCATCAGGGCCGCCTGAGCCTGGCCTTCGACTATGCCGCCGAGCTGTTCGAAGCCAGCACCATCAAGCGCCTGGCCAATCACCTACTGGCGTTGCTCGAACAGGTCAGCGCGCAGCCACAGTTGACCTTGGGCGAGGTGCAGTTGCTCGATGAACAGGCCCGCGCACAATTGTTGGGCTGGGGCCAGGCGCCCGCGCCCGTGGCGCAGCGCCTGCTGGTCGAGCAACTCAACGAACAGGCGCGGCTGACGCCTGAACGCACCGCGCTGGTGTGGGAAGGCGGCAGCCTCGACTACGCCAGCCTGCACCAGCAGGCCAACCGCCTGGCGCATTACCTGCGCGACAAGGGCGTCGGCCCCGACACCTGCGTGGCCATCGCCGTGGAGCGTTCGCCGCTGTTGCTGGTCGGCCTGCTGGCGATCGTCAAGGCCGGTGGCGCCTACGTGCCGCTGGATGTCGACTATCCGCCAGAGCGCCTGGCCTACATGCTCGGCGACTGCCAGGCCAGCCTGCTGTTGAGCCACAGCAACCTGCTCGAACGCCTGCCGCAGGTGGCTGGGGTCAGCACCATCGCCCTCGATCAATTGCACCTGGACAGCTGGCCCAGCCAGGCGCCGGGTCTGCACCTGGACGGCGACAACCTCGCCTATGTGATCTACACCTCCGGCTCCACCGGCCAGCCCAAGGGCGTCGGCAACACCCACGCGGCCTTGGCTGAGCGCTTGCAGTGGATGCAAGCCACGTACGCGCTCGGTGACAGCGATGTGCTGATGCAGAAAGCGCCGATCAGCTTCGATGTGTCGGTGTGGGAGTGCTTCTGGCCGCTGATCACCGGCTGCAAGCTGGTCCTTGCAGGCCCTGGCGAGCATCGCGACCCGCAGCGCATCGCCCAATTGATCCAGCAGCATGGGGTGACAACGCTGCACTTCGTGCCGCCGCTGTTGCAGGTGTTCGTCCAGGAACCACTGGCCGCCAACTGCACCAGCCTGCGTCGGCTGTTCTCTGGCGGTGAGGCGTTGTCGGCCAACCTGCGCGAGCGCGTCCTGCAGCTGCTGCCCCAGGTGCAGTTGCATAACCGCTATGGCCCGACCGAGACCGCCATCAACGTCAGCCACTGGCATTGCCAGAGCGCGGACGGCGAGCGCTCGCCGATTGGCCGGCCGCTGGCCAATGTGCTGTGCCGGGTCCTCGATGATCAGCTGGAGCTGAGCGCGCCGGGTGTTGCCGGCGAGCTGTATCTGGGTGGGGTGGGCCTGGCCCGCGGTTATTTGGGCCGACCGGGGCTGACCGCCGAGCGCTTCGTGCCGCAAGCCGATGGTAACGGCGAGCGCCTGTACCGCAGTGGCGACCGCGCCCGCTGGTGGGTTGAGCAGGGTGCCCTGGAATACCTCGGGCGTCTCGACCAGCAGGTCAAGGTGCGTGGTTTTCGCGTCGAGCCCGAAGAAGTGCAGGCGAGCCTGCTGGCCCAGGCGGGTGTCGAACAGGCGGTGGTGCTGATCCACCAGGATGCCGTCGGCGCGCAGTTGGTCGGCTACTACAGCGGCGTCGAGCAAAGCGCTGCGCTGCTGGCTGCCTTGGCCGAGCGCTTGCCGGCGTACATGGTCCCGGCGCAACTGATCCATCTGGCGCAGATGCCATTGGGCCCAAGCGGCAAGGTCGAGCGCAAAGCCCTGCCGGCACCGGTTTGGCAGCAGCGTGAGCATGTCGAGCCGCAGACCGAGCTGCAGCAGCAGGTCGCGGCCATCTGGCGTGAGGTGCTCAACCTGGAACAAGTCGGCCTGCAGGATGATTTCTTCGCCCTCGGTGGCCACTCGTTGCTGGCCACCCAGATCGTCTCGCGGACCCGCCAGGCACTGGATGTCGAGCTGCCGCTGAAGGTGCTGTTCGAGGCCAGTGAGCTGGCAGCGTTCTGCGCCGCAATCGCCAGCATCCGCGAACGTGGCGAACGTAACCAGCAGGGCGAGATCGCCCGGGTCGACCGTCGTCAGGCGGTGCCGCTGTCGTATTCCCAGCAACGCATGTGGTTCCTCTGGCAGATGGAGCCCGGTAGCCCCGCCTACAACGTCGGCGGCATGGCTCGCCTGCGTGGCACCTTGCACGTGGATGCCTTCGAGCGCGCCCTGCATGCACTGATCGCCCGGCACGAGACCCTGCGCACCACCTTCCCCAGCATCGATGGCGTGCCGTACCAGTGTGTGGCCGAGCACAGCGCGCTCAAGGTGCAATGGCATGACTTCAGCGCCACCCCAGCGCCGCAGCGCCAACAACGTCTGCAGGCATTGGCCGACGCCCAGGCCCACCAGCCGTTCGACCTGGAGCGCGGCCCATTGCTGCGTGCCTGCCTGGTCAAGGCCCAGGAGCGTGAGCACTACTTCGTGCTGACCCTGCATCACATCGTCACCGAAGGCTGGGCCATGGACATCTTCGCCCGCGAACTGGGCGAGCTGTACGAGGCCTTCGTCGACGACCGCGAATCGCCCCTGGCGCCGTTGCCGGTGCAGTACCTGGACTACAGCGTGTGGCAGCGCCAGTGGCTGGAAGGGGGCGAAGGCGCACGGCAACTGGCCTACTGGCAACAGCGCCTGGGCGATGAACACCCAGTGCTGGAGTTGCCGACGGACCGCCCGCGCCCGGCAGTGCAGAGTCACCAGGGCGCGCTGTATCGCTTCGACCTCGACCCCGCCCTGGCCGCCCGCGTGCGCGCCTTCAACAGCGAACGTGGCCTGACCCTGTTCATGACCATGACCGCTACCCTGGCGACCTTGCTGCACCGCTACAGCGGCCAACGCGACCTGCGCATCGGCGCGCCGGTGGCCAACCGCATTCGCCCGGAAAGCGAAGGCCTGATCGGCGCCTTCCTTAATACCCAGGTGCTGCGCTGCGAGCTCGATGGCCAGATGCGCGGCGCCGAGCTGCTCGAACAGGTGCGCCAGACCATCGTTGCAGGCCAGTCGCACCAGGACCTGCCGTTCGATCAGTTGGTCGAAGCCCTGCAGCCACCGCGCAGCAGTGCCTACAACCCGCTGTTCCAGGTGATGTGCAACGTTCAGCGTTGGGCCTTCCAGCAGAGCCGCGAGCTGGCCGGCATGCAGGTCGACTACCTGGTCAACGACGCCAGCGCGACCAAGTTCGACCTGTATCTGGAAGTCACCGACCTCGACGGTCGCCTGGGCTGCTGCCTGACCTACAGCTGCGACCTGTTCGACGAGCCGCGCATCGTGCGCATGGCCGAGCACTGGCAGCAGCTGTTGATCGGCCTGATCGACAACCCGCAGCAACGCCTGTGCGAACTGCCGATGCTCAGCGGCGCCGAGCAACAAGTGCTGGTCGGCCAATTGCAGGGCGAGCATGACTTCGACCTGGGCCACACCCTGCACGGCCTGTTCGCCGCCCAGGCCGAGCGCACGCCGCACGCCCGTGCGCTGACCTTCGCTGGCCAGCACCTGAGCTATGCCCAGCTCGACCAGCAAGCTAACCGCCTGGCGCGTGCCCTGCGCGAGCGTGGTGTCGGGCCGCAGGTACGCGTCGGCCTGGCCCTGGAGCGTTCGCTGGAAATGGTCGTTGGTCTGTTGGCGATCCTCAAGGCTGGGGGCGCCTACGTGCCGTTGGACCCGGAATACCCGCTCAATCGCTTGCACTACATGATCGAGGACAGCCGCATCGGCTTGCTGTTGGGCCAGCGTGCGCTGTTCGACAGTATCGGCCAGTTGCCTGCGGGCGTAGCGCGCTGGTGCCTGGAAGATGACGCAGCGTCACTGCCTAGCTACAGCGATGGGCCGTTGGCTAACCTCAACCTGCCGCAGCACCAGGCCTACCTGATCTACACCTCCGGCTCCACTGGCAAGCCCAAGGGCGTGGTGGTCAGCCATGGGGAAATCGGCATGCACTGCCAGGCGGTGATCGCCGCCTTCGGCATGCGCAGCGACGACTGCGAACTGCACTTCTATTCGATCAACTTCGACGCTGCCACCGAGCGCTTGCTGGCGCCGTTGCTGTGCGGTGCGCGGGTGGTGATCCGCGCCCAAGGCCAGTGGGGCGCCGAGGACATCTGCCAACTGGTGCGCGAGCAGCAGGTGAGCATCCTCGGTTTCACCCCAAGCTACGGCAGCCAGCTCGCCCAGTACCTGGCAAGTGTTGGCGAGCAATTGCCGGTGCGCCTGGTCATTACCGGTGGCGAAGCGCTGACGGGTGAGCACCTGCAACGCATCCGCCAGGCGTTCACCCCAGAGCAGCTCTTCAATGCCTATGGGCCGACGGAAACCGTGGTCATGCCGCTGGCCTGCGTGGCCCCGCAGACGCTGCCCGCCGATGCCGGCAGTGTGCCGATTGGCCGGATGATCGGCGCGCGTACCGCGTACATCCTCGATGAAGACCTGGCGCTGCTGCCGCAAGGTGGCATCGGCGAGCTGTATGTCGGCGGTGCCGGCTTGGCTCAGGGTTATCATGACCGGCCGGGGCTGTCTGCCGAGCGCTTCGTCGCGGATCCGTTCAGCCATGATGGGGGGCGTCTGTACCGCACGGGCGACTTGGTCCGTCTGCGCGCTGACGGTCTGGTGGAGTACGTTGGCCGCGCCGACCAGCAGGTTAAGATCCGCGGTTTCCGCATCGAGCTGGGCGAGATCGAAAGCCGCCTGCAAGAACATGCCGAGGTCGACGAGGCAGTCGTGCTGGCGCTCGACCTGCCGGGCGGCAAGCAGTTGGTCGGTTATCTGCTCTGTGAGCAGGCCAATGCCGACAGCCAAACCCAGGCCAGCCTGCGCGAAGCGGTCAAGGCGCATGCCCGCCGCCACCTGCCGGACTATATGGTGCCTGCGCACCTGGTACTGCTTGCACAGCTGCCACTGATGGGCAACGGCAAGCTCGATCGCCGCGCATTGCCAGCGCCGGACCTGGAGCAGGCGCAGCAGCACTACCAGGCCCCGGCCAACGAGCTGGAAGCGCAACTGGCGCAGGTTTGGTGCGAGGTGCTCAACGTCGCGCGGGTGGGCGTGCAGGACAACTTCTTCGAACTGGGCGGCGATTCGATCCTGTCGATCCAGGTGGTCAGCCGGGCGCGGCAGCTGGGCTTGCAGTTCACCCCGCGTGACCTGTTCCAGCACCAGACCATCCAGACCCTGGCGGCGGTGGTCAGCCGCAGCGAGGCGCCAAGCGACATCGAGCAAGGCCAGCGCCAGGGCAGCACTGCGCTGACGCCGATCCAGCATTGGTTCTTCGACAGCCAAGTGCCCGAGCCGCAGCACTGGAACCAAGCCGTGCTGTTGCAGGTGCGCCAACCGTTGCAGGCGCAAACCCTGGAGCAGGCCTTGGCGGGCTTGCTCGCTCACCACGACAGCCTGCGGCTGAATTTCACCCAGGTGAACGGTCGCTGGCAGGGGCGGTACGCCCAGCCAAGCGCCCAGCCCTTGCTGTGGACCGCTACCGTGGCAAATCTCGACGACTGCCAGGCGCTGTACAGCGATGTGCAGCGCAGCCTCGACCTGGAGCAGGGGCCGCTGTTGCGCGCCTTGCTGGTCAGCGACGGGCAGGGCGGCCAACGCCTGCTGCTGGCGATCCACCACCTGGTGGTCGACGGTGTGTCCTGGCGGGTGCTGCTCGAAGACTTGCAGGCGTTGTACCGCGGTGAGGCGCTGGCGGCCAAGACCCACGCGATGGGCGACTGGGCGGCGCGCCTGGCGGCCTATGCTGGTAGCGATTCGTTGCGTGATGAGCTCGATTGGTGGCAAGGCCAGCTGGCCAGTGTCCGCCACGAGCTGGCGTGTGATCATCCGCAAGGCGCCAACCTGCACCGTCATGCCCAGACCCTGGCGATCAGCCTGGATGTCGAGCAGACCCGCCAGCTGCTGCAACAGGCACCCGCCGCTTATCACACCCAGGTCAACGACCTGTTGCTGACTGCCCTGGCGCGTACCCTGTGCCGCTGGAGTGGTGACAGCGAGGTGTTGGTGCAGCTCGAAGGCCATGGTCGTGAAGGCTTGTTCGAAGACCTCGACCTGACCCGCAGCGTCGGTTGGTTCACCAATGCCTATCCCTTGGCCTTGAGCCCCGAGCTGGGCGAGGGCGAGCAAGCCCGCGCAGGCTCGATCAAGCGTATCAAGGAGCAACTGCGCCAGGTGCCGCACAAGGGCCTTGGCTATGGCGTGCTGCGCTACCTGGCCGATGATGCCGGGCGCGAGCGCATGGCGGCCTTGCCCCAGGCGCGGATCACCTTCAATTACCTGGGCCAGTTCGACCAGCAGTTCGATGCAGCGGCGTTGTTCCAGCCGCTGGATGCGCCAGCAGGCCTGGCCCATGACCTGGACGCGCCGCTGCCCAACTGGCTCAGCGTCGATGGCCAGGTCTATGGCGGCGCCTTGCAGCTGCGCTGGACCTTCAGCAACCAGCGGTATAACGCGCGCACCATCGCCGAGCTGGCCGAGGCCTATCGCCGTGAACTGCTGGCGCTGGTCGAGCACTGCCTGGCAGAGGGCAACGGCAGCTTCACCCCGTCGGACTTCCCCCTGGCGCAACTGAGCCAGGAGCAGATCGACAGCCTGCCCATCGCCGCGGCCGAGATCGAAGACGTCTACCCGCTGACGCCGATGCAAGAAGGCATGTTGCTGCACACCCTGCTCGAGCCGGGCACCGGCATCTACTACATGCAGGACCGCTACCGGATCAACAGCGCGCTCGACCCGCAGCGCTTCGCCCAGGCCTGGCAAGCGGTGGTGGCACGCCACGAAGCCCTGCGCGCCTCGTTCAGCTGGAATGCCGGCGAAGCGATGCTGCAGATCATCCACAAGCCGGGCAAGACCCCGGTGGATTACCAGGATTGGCGCGGCCTCGACGCGCAGGCCCAGGAAGCGCGCCTGCAGGCCCTGCATAAAGAAGAACGCGAAGCCGGCTTTGCCCTGTTGAGCCAGGCGCCGTTCCATCTGCGCCTGGTGCGTGTGGCCGATGAGCGCTACTGGTTCATGATGAGCAACCACCACATCCTGATCGATGCCTGGTGCCGCTCGCTGTTGATGAACGACTTCTTCGAGATCTACCAGGCCCTCGGCGAAGGCCGCCAGGCGCAACTGCCGGTGCCGCCGCGCTACCGCGACTATATCGGCTGGCTGCAACGCCAGGACCTCGAGGAGGCGCGCCAGTGGTGGCAGGCCAACCTGGCCGGTTTCGAGCGCGCCACGGCGCTCCCCAGTGACCGTCCGCTGCGCCATGACCATGCCGGCGACGGCATGATCGTCGGCGACTGCTACACCCGCCTGGACGTGGCGCAAGGGGTGCGTCTGCGCGAGCTGGCCCAGGCTCACCAGCTGACCATCAACACCTTCGCCCAGGCGGCCTGGGCCTTGCTCCTGGCGCGCTACAGCGGCGAGCGTGACGTGGTGTTCGGGGTGACGGTGGCTGGGCGTCCGGTCAGCCTGCCGCAGATGCAGCGCACGGTTGGCCTGTTCATCAACAGCGTCGCCCTGCGCGTGCAGTTGCCGGCAGCCGGCCAGCGCCAGAGCGTGCGCCAGTGGCTGCAAGGCCTGCTGGAGCGCAACATGGAACTGCGCGAGTACGAGTACCTGCCGTTGGTGGCGATCCAGGAGCGTAGCGAGCTGCCCAAGGGCCAGGCGCTGTTCGACAGCCTGTTCGTGTTCGAGAACGCGCCGGTGGAAACCGCCGTGCTCGATCACGCCCAGCACCTCAACGCCAGCTCCGACTCAGGTCGCACCCACACCAACTTCCCGCTGACGGCGGTGTGCTACCCGGGCGATGACCTGGGCCTGCACCTGTCGTTCGACCAGCGCTACTTCGACTACCCGACCGTCGAGCGTTTGCTGGCCGAGTTCAAGCGCCTGCTGCTGGCGCTGGTCGAAGGCTTCGACGGCGATGTCGCCGAGCTGCCATTGCTCGGCGCCGAGGAGCAACGCTTGCTGCTCGATGAGTGCAACCGCACCGAGCATGCCTACAGCTTGGAACAGAGCTATGTGGAGCTGTTCGAGGCGCGGGTTGCCGCGCATCCCGAGCGGATCGTCGCGCGCTGCCTGGAGGCCTCGTTCGACTATGCCGGGCTGAACCTGGCGGCCAACCGCCTGGGCCATGCCCTGGTCGCGGCGGGGGTGACCCTCGATCAACCGGTGGCGCTGCTGGCCGAGCGTGGCTTGCCCTTGCTGGGGATGATCGTCGGTAGCTTCAAGGCCGGCGCCGGCTACCTGCCGCTGGATCCTGGCTTGCCGGCGGCGCGCCTGCAGCGCATCGTCGAGTTGAGCCGCACGCCAGTGCTGGTGTGCAGCGCTGCGCAAGCCGACCAGGCGCGCCAGTTGCTCGATGAAGTGGCGGGTGCGGTACGACCGAAACTGCTGGTGTGGGAAGACGTCCAGGGCAGCGCCGTGGCCAGCCATGACCTGGGCATTCACAGTGGGCCAGACAACCTGGCCTATGTGATCTACACCTCCGGCTCCACCGGACTGCCCAAGGGGGTGATGGTCGAGCAGCGCGGCATGCTCAACAACCAGCTGAGCAAGGTGCCGTACCTGGTACTGGATGAGCAGGACGTGATCGCCCAGACCGCCTCGCAGAGTTTCGACATTTCGGTCTGGCAGTTCCTCGCCGCGCCGTTGTTCGGCGCCCGGGTAGAGATCGTGCCCAATGCCATCGCCCATGATCCGCAAGGCTTGCTGGCGCATGTCCAGGCCAGCGGCATCACCGTGCTGGAAAGCGTGCCGTCGCTGATCCAGGGCATGCTCGCCAACGATCACCAGCACCTGGATGGCCTGCGCTGGATGCTGCCGACCGGCGAGGCCATGCCGCCTGAGCTGGCCGCGCAGTGGCTGCAGCGCTATCCGGCGATTGGCCTGGTCAACGCCTATGGACCGGCGGAATGCTCGGATGACGTGGCGTTCTTCCGCGTCGATGCGCAATCGACCCAGGGCAGCTACCTGCCGATTGGCACGCCGACCGACAACAACCGCCTGTACCTGTTGAACGAGGACCAGGCGCTGGTGCCCTTGGGCGCGGTGGGCGAGTTGTGTGTCGCCGGTACCGGGGTTGGCCGTGGGTATGTCGGCGATCCCATGCGCACGGCACTGGCGTTCATCCCGCATCCCTATGGCGCGCCGGGTGAGCGTCTGTATCGTACCGGCGACCTGGCGCGGCGCCGGCCGGATGGCGTGCTCGAGTACGTCGGGCGCATTGACCATCAGGTGAAGATCCGCGGTTATCGCATCGAGCTGGGCGAAATCGAAGCCCGTCTGCACGAGCAGGGCGAGATTCGCGATGCGGCGGTAGGCGTGCAGGAGGGCGCCAACGGCAAGCACCTGGTGGGCTATCTGGTCGCGCATCAGGGCATCGTCGCCGACGCCGCGCTGCTCGAACAGGTCAAGCAACGCCTGCGCGCCGATCTGCCGGAGTACATGGTGCCGCTGCACTGGGGCTGGTTCGACAGCCTGCCGCACAACGCCAACGGCAAGCTCGACCGCAAGGCGCTGCCGGCCATCGACATCGCTAGCCAGCACAGCCAGGCCTACCTGGCGCCGCGCAACGAGCTGGAACAGACCCTCGCCGGGATCTGGGCCGATGTGCTCAAGGCCGAGCGGGTAGGGGTGCACGACAACTTCTTCGAGTTGGGCGGGCATTCGTTGCTGGCGACCCAGATCGCCTCGCGGGTGCAGAAGCAGCTGCAGCTCAACGTGCCGTTGCGCGCGATGTTCGAGTGCAGCACGGTAGAGGAGCTGGCCAGCTACGTGCAGGGCTTGCAGGACACGGCGCTGGACGACGACAAGGTCGACCGGCTCAGTGACCTGATGGCCGAGCTGGAGGCGCTTTGACTGCCGGCGCCTGAGCTAAGGGCTGGCTGCCGAGTTCGGCATCCAGCCCGGTTTTGTGGTGTCACGACCGGCCTCTTCGCGGGCAAGCCCGCTCCCACAGGCACCCCGTTGACCTCGAAGCCAGCGCGGTACCTGTGGGAGCGGGCTTGCCCGCGAAGAGGCCCGTGGAAGCGACAAAACATGCAAGCCAATCACTGAAATCCCACCTGCGCTGAAGCGTTCTCCAAACGCTGCTCACAGCCAGGTTTTGTGGTGGCGACACTAGCCTCTTCGCGGGCAAGCCCGCTCCTACAGGCACCCCGTTGACCTCGAAGCCAGCGCGGTACCTGTGGGAGCGGGCTTGCCCGCGAAGAGGCCCGTGGAGGCGACAAAACTTGCTAGCCAATCACTAAATCCTCCCTGCGCTGAAGCGTTCTCCAAACGATGCTCACCCGACACATATCTGGTTACAGGGACGTGGCGGGCCCACCATTCATTTGCGAGGGATTCTCCGATGTCGACCGCTACCAGCCTTGCCCAGATCCTGCCAGGCGCAGCGCCGCAACCGCTGTATGAGTTCACCGATTCGCCGCTGCTGGTGCGCCAGCAACAACAGGAATCCAACGCCCGCAGCTACCCACGACGCCTGCCCCTGGCACTCAAGCGCGCCCGTGGCCTGTATGTCGAAGACGTCGAAGGCCGCCAGTTCATCGACTGCCTGGCCGGTGCTGGCACGCTTGCCTTGGGGCACAATCATCCGGTGGTGGTCGAGGCGATTCAGCGCGTGCTGGCGGACGAGCTGCCGCTGCATACCCTCGACCTGACCACGCCGGTCAAGGACCGCTTCGTCCAGGACCTGTTCGGCATCCTGCCCGAAACCTTGCGCCGCGAGGCGAAGATCCAGTTCTGCGGCCCGACCGGCACCGATGCGGTGGAAGCTGCGCTGAAACTGGTGCGTACCGCCACCGGGCGCAGCACCGTGCTGGCATTCCAGGGTGCCTACCACGGCATGTCCCAGGGCGCATTGAGCCTGATGGGCAGCCACGGGCCGAAGAAACCCCTGGGCGCGTTGCTCGGCAATGGCGTGCAGTTCATGCCGTACCCCTATGACTACCGCTGCCCGTTCGGCCTGGGCGGTGAGGCGGGTGTGCGGGCCAACCTGCACTACCTGGAAAACCTGCTGCTCGACCCGGAGGGCGGGGTGCCGCTGCCAGCGGCGGTCATTCTCGAAGTGGTGCAGGGCGAAGGCGGGGTGATACCGGCTGACATCGAATGGCTACGCGGTGTACGGCGGATCACCGAGCAGGCCGGGGTGGCGCTGATCGTCGACGAAATCCAGAGCGGCTTTGCCCGCACCGGGCGGATGTTCGCCTTCGAGCACGCCGGCATCGTCCCGGATGTGGTGACCTTGTCCAAAGCCATTGGTGGCAGCCTGCCGCTGGCGGTGGTGGTGTACCGCGAGTGGCTGGACCAATGGACCCCAGGCGCCCATGCCGGCACCTTCCGCGGCAACCAGATGGCCATGGCCGCAGGCTCCGCAGTGATCGATTACCTGGTCGAGCATCGCCTGGCCGAGCACGCCGAGGCCATGGGCCAGCGCCTGCGCGGCCACTTGCAGCATCTGCAGCGCCAGTACCCGCAGCTGGGCGATATTCGCGGGCGCGGCTTGATGCTTGGGGTCGAGCTGGTCGACCCGCAAGGCGCGCTGGATAGCTTGGGCCATCCACCGGCAGCGCGCGAGCTGGCCCCCAAGGTGCAGCGCGAGTGCCTCAAGCGCGGCTTGATCCTTGAGCTGGGCGGCCGCCATGGCGCGGTGGTGCGCTTCCTGCCGCCGTTGATCATCAGTGCCGAGCAGATCGACGAGGTCGCAGAACGGTTTGCCGCGGCGTTGGCAGTAGCGGTGCGCAGCGCCTGAACAGGTTTTGCCCAAGTAACGCGGGCGGCCTGCCCGTGATGAATACGATTAACGCCAATGCGCGGCGCACGCCACCTTAGCCGTGGCGTGTGACGCGGATGGGGAGACACAGATGAGTGAACTTGCCGATATCAAGGTGCGGCCATTGATGCCTGAGCGCGGCTCGCTGCCGCTGCTGGTCGAAGCGCCCGAGCCAGGGCTTGGGCTGCTGGAGAGCTTCGACGAGCTCAAGGAGATCGTGGCGCAGCACCTGGATCACTGCGCAGGGATATTGTTTCGCGGTTTCGAAGTGGGGGAGGTCGCGGCGTTTCGCGAGTTCGCCCAGGCGTTCGGTCATCCGCTGCTCAATTACGAGTTCGGCTCCACCCCGCGCAGCAATGTGACCCAAGGGGTGTATACCTCCACCGAATACCCGGCGCACCAGAGTATCCCGCTGCACAACGAACAGGCCTACAGCCTCGACTGGCCGATGCGTATCTGGTTCTACAGCGTGATCGCCGCCCAGACCGGCGGCCAAACGCCGATCGCCGACAGCCGCGAAGTCTATCGGCGGATGCCGGCCGACATCCTCGAACGCTTTACCAGCAAGCGCCTGATGTATGTCCGCAACTATGGCAATGGCCTGGATGTGGGCTGGGAGCAGGTGTTCAACACCGAAGATCGCAGTGTGGTCGAAGCCTACTGCCGTGCCCACCACATTGAGTGGGAGTGGAAAGACGACGGCGAACTGCGCACCCGTCAGGTCTGTCAGGCGGTGGCCACTCATCCGTGGACCGGCGATCAGGTCTGGTTCAACCAGGCGCACTTGTTCCACGTCTCCAATCTACCGGCCGAGGTGCGCGAAAGCCTGCTTGAGATCGTCGACGAGGAGGACCTGCCACGCAATGTCTACTACGGTGACGGCACGCCCATCGAGCATGAAGTGCTTGAGCGCATTCGCGCTGTGCTGGACGAGTGCGCGATCAGCTTCCCGTGGCAGGAGGGCGATGTGCTGATGCTCGACAACATGCTCGCCGCTCACGCTCGGGCGCCGTTCACCGGGCCGCGCAAAGTCGTCGTCGCCATGGCGCAGGGGCACAGCGAGAAGGCTCGCTGAGGCTTCCTTGGCGCGGCTCCCACCGTACGCCACCGTATCAGGTGGCGTACAACCTGGCGCTTGCACACAGGCCTGCGCCACGCCGCTAAATTCACTTCTCATCTGCTCGTTCTACTGAAAACGCTTTGCCCAAGGCCGAGCCGCAGATCAGTAAGGACCGACAGTATGAATGCCCAAGATTCACTCAAACTGGCTCGACGCTTCATCGAGCTGCCCGCTGGCAAGCGTCGTCTGTTCCTGGATGCGATGAAGGGCGAGGGGGTGGATTTCGCCCTCCTGCCGATCGCGGCGGGGGTGCAGGTGCCGGCCCGCGACAGCCTGTCCTACGCCCAGCAGCGCATGTGGTTCGCCTGGCAGCTCGATCCGCACAGCGGCGCCTACAACCTGCCCCTGGCGGTCAAGCTGCGCGGCGTGCTCGACGTGCCCGCCCTGCAAAGCGCCATCGACACCCTGGTCCAGCGACACGAGGCGCTGCGCACGGTGTTTCGCGAAGCCGATGACCAGGTGCGCCAGTGCGTACAGGCGCATCTGCAGGTCGCGGTCCAGCTGCTGGACCTTGGCCACCTGCAAGGCCAGACGCAGCAACAGCGCATCGAGTCGACCTGCGCGGAAGAATCGGTAGCGCCATTCGATCTGGTCAATGGACCGCTGATGCGTGTGCGTCTGCTGCGCATCGGCGAGCAGGAGCATCTGTTGCTGATCACCCTGCACCACATCATTGCCGATGGCTGGTCGCTGGGCATCCTGATCGACGAACTGGTCAGGCTGTACGATGCGGCTAGCGCCCGGAGCGCATCGGCCCTGGCCGCGCTGGACATCCAGTACCGCGACTTTGCCCTGTGGCAGCGCAGCTGGCTGGAGGCCGGCGAGCAGGAGCGTCAGCTGGCCTATTGGCTGGCGCACCTTGGCGACGAGCATCCCGTCCTGCAACTGCCCAGCGATCGTCCGCGGCCAGCCCGCCCCAGTCATCGTGGCGAGCGCTTGGAGGTGGCGATCGAAGCGGACCTGGCCGAGCGCCTCAAGACCCTCGCCAAGCGCCACAACGTCACCTTGTTCGTGGTGCTGCTGGCAGCCTTCAAGACCTTGCTGTATCGCTACGGCGGGCATGACACGGTGCGCGTCGGGGTGCCGATCGCCAACCGCAATCGCAGCGAAGTGGAAGGGCTGATCGGTTGCTTCATCAATACTCAGGTCCTGCAGACCCGCATAGATCCGACCCATGACACCGCCCAACTGCTGGGCCAGGTCCGCCAGTGCGCGACCCAGGCCCAGGCCCACCAGGACGTGCCGTTCGACAAATTGGTCGAAGTGCTGGGGGTGGAGCGCAACTCGGCCCATGGCCCGCTGTTCCAGGTGCTGTTCAACCATCAAGCGCAGGTGGCCGACGTAGGCGCCATCCAGACCGGCTCCGGCCTGGTTCTGGAGAAGCTCGACCTGCGCAAGAACATCGCCCGTTTCGACCTGACGCTGGACACCGTGGAAGTGGCTGGGGAGCTGCGCGCGGCCTTCAGTTATGCCCTTGACCTGTTCGACCAGGCAACCATCGCCGGCATGAGCCAGGACTGGCTGCGCCTGCTGGCCGCGCTCAGCCAGGATGACGGCTCGGCGCTTGGCGATTGGCCGCTGGCCGCTGCGCCAGTGCCGCTGCCGTCGATCGAGCGACCCGCGCCGCTGCCGGTTCATCAGCGCTTCGCCCAAGCGGCGGCGGCGCACCCGGATCGCCTCGCGGCCGTCAGCAGTCAGGGCTCGCTGAGCTATCAGCAGTTGGAGCTGCGCGCCGAAGCGCTGCGCCTTGAACTCCAGGCGCTGGGGGTGGGTAGCGAGCAGGCGGTGGGGCTGTGGGCTGATCGCTCGGTCGACATGCTGGTTGGCTTGCTGGCGATTCTCAAGGCGGGCGCTGCGTATGTGCCGCTGGAGCCGGGCCAGCCTGGACAGCGTCTGGCGTTCATGCTGGGTGACGCCGGCATATCCCTGGTCGTGGGGCCGCAGGGCGGCATGGATAACCTTGGCCCACAGGTGCGGCAAGTGGCGTTCGATGCGCCTTGCCCAGATCAGGCGCCAGTGCTGCAGGTGCCGGCGTCGGTGCAGGGCGACAACCTTGCCTACATCATCTACACCTCAGGCACCACGGGCACGCCAAAGGGCGTGGGCGTGTCCCATGCGGCCTTGGCCAATTACCTCGATGGCTTGGCCGAGCGCCTGCCCTTGGCTGCGCTCGAACAGCTGGCGATGATCTCCACGCCCGCCGCCGACCTCGGCCATACCATGCTGTTTGGCGCATTGAGCACGGGTAAGACCCTGCACCTGCTGCAACGTGATGCGGTGCTGGACGCCGATGGCTTTGCCAGCTACCTCAGTGATCAAGCCATCGACGCCCTGAAGATCGTGCCCTCGCACCTGGCGGCATTGCTCGATGCCTGTGGCGATGCGCGGGTACTGCCGCAGCGCTGCCTGGTCCTGGGGGGTGAGGCCTGTCCAGCGGCGCTGTTGTCGCGGATCGCCGCGTTGCGCCCTGAGCTGAAGATCATCAATCACTATGGTCCGACCGAAACCACCGTCGGTGTGCTGACCGCCGAGCTGCTGCCGGGGCAAGTCGCCCAGCTGGGCACGCCGTTGCTCAACAGCCGTGTGCAGGTCCTCGATGCCTCCCTGCAGACCGCACCGGGTCAGGCCAAAGGCGAGCTGTGCATTTCCGGGGCCGGTCTTGCCCGTGGTTACATCGGCCGCCCGGGCTTGACTGCGGAACGCTTCGTGCCAGATCCGTCGGGCGAGCCAGGGGCGCGCATGTACCGCAGCGGTGATGCGGTAAGCCGTGATCGCGAGGGGCGCCTGTTGTACGTCGGTCGGCGTGATCAGCAAATCAAGATCCGTGGCTATCGGGTCGAGCCGGGTGAAGTCGAGGCCTGTCTGCAGGGGCTTGAAGGCGTCGAAAAAGCCCTGGTTCGACCGCGGGCTCAGGCCAATGAGTTACAACTGATCGCCTACGTGGTCGCGCCTTTGCTGGTGCAGCGCAGCGCCGATCACGCCACGGCGCAGGACTCCCTGCAGCGGGCGCTCAAGGCGACCGTGCCGGAGCACATGATTCCCGCGCGTGTGCTGTTTCTCGACAGCCTGCCGCTGACCGCCAATGGCAAGGTCGACCTGTCCCGTTTGCCGCAGCCGGAGCAGGAATGCCGGGCGCCACACTATGAGCCGCCCGTCAGCCCATTGCAGATCGGCCTGGCAGGCCTGTGGCGGGAGGTATTGGCGGTCGAGCAGGTTGGGCTGGGCGACAATTTCTTCGCCTTGGGCGGCCATTCGTTGATGGCCACGCAGATCGTCTCCCGTGCCCGGCGCCAGCTGGGGATCGATATCCCGTTGCGGCTGTTGTTCGACACTGGCGATCTGCGCCGCTTCAGCGAAGCGGTCGCAGCACTCGGCCAGGTCAGCGATGCGCCGATCATCAGCTTGGCGCGCGACCAGGTGCTGCCGGTGTCCCATGCCCAGTACCGGCAGTGGCTGTTCTGGAAAATTCATCCGCACAGCTCGGCGTATCACACCCCCATGGTGGTGCGCATTCGCGGCGCGTTGGACCCGGGCGCGTTGAGCGCTGCCATCAATGCGCTGGTACAGCGCCATGAAGCCCTGCGCACCCGCTTCGAAGAGTACCAAGGGGTGCCGGGCCTGCGCATCAGCGAGCAACTTGAGGTCAAGCTTGAGCAGCAGTGGCTTGGCCAGTTGCCGGACGAGGCGCTGACCGCGCTCTTGCAGGCCGAGATCCAGCGTCCGTTCGATCTGGCCGCAGGGCCGCTAATACGGGTCAAGCTCTATCAAGTCGGCGCCGATGAGCACCTGTTGCTGCTGACCTTGCACCATATCGTTTCTGACGGCTGGTCGATGGGCATCATGGTTCGCGAGTGTATTGCGCTCTACAACCACCATGCCAAGGGCGCGCCGCTGCCGCTGTTCGCAGCGCTGCCGGTGCAGTATGCCGACTATGCCAGCTGGCAGCGCGAGCGGCTTGGCGAAGGGCAGATGGAGGATCAGCTCGGTTACTGGAAAGCACGCCTGGAGGATGACTTCAGCGTGTTGCAGCTGCCGGCAGACCGACCGCGTCCGGCGGTGCAGAGCTATCGGGGCGGGCGGCTGGACATTCACCTGCCCGGCGCATTGACCGCAGGCTTGCGTCAGCTGGCGGTGGCCGGCAACGCCACCTTGTTCCATGTCTTCCTGGCCTCGTTCGCGCTGCTGCTGGCCCGTTACAGTGCCAGTGAGAAGATCAACATCGGCGTGCCGATGACCAACCGTAACCGGCTGGAGCTCGAGGGCTTGATCGGCTTCTTCGTCAACACCCTGGTATTGCGTCTGGAGGTGGACTACAGCACCAGCTTCGAGCAGTTTCTGGCCCAGACCAAAGAAGCCAGCCTGCAAGCCCAGGCCAACAAGGACGTACCGTTCGATGCGCTGGTCGAAGCCTTGCAGCCTGAGCGTGGGCTGGGCCACAACCCCTTGTTCCAGGTGATGTACAACCACCTGCGCGACCTCGGCGAGCAGGTCACCGGCCAGAGCCTGGATGGCCTGGTGGTCGAGGAGGTCGACCTGGACGAGGGCAGTGCGCAGTTCGATGTATCGCTCGATACCGTGGAACGATCCGACGGCGTGCTGGCAACCTTCACCTATGCCTGCGACTTGTTCGACCGGGCCCGTATCGAGCGGATGGGCGAGCACTGGCTGAACCTGCTGCAGGCCCTGGTGGTCGCACCTCAAGCGAGTCTGGACCGCTTGGCCCTGGCCTCGCCGCAGGAGCGCCGGGTGGTTGAGCAACAGTGGTCGCAGGGGCCGGCCGGGCCCTTGCTCGACACCGCGTTGGCGCACCGCTTCCAGGCGCAGGTCGCGCAGACCCCCGACGCCATCGCCGTGCTGCATGATGGCCAGCACTGGAGCTATGCCGAACTCAACCGACGCGCCAACCGCCTGGCCCACCGCCTGCAGGCCTTGGGCGCAGGCCCTGAGGTGCTGGTCGGGGTGGCGCTGGAGCGGGGCCTGGAGATGGTCGCCGGGCTGTTGGCGATCCTCAAGGTCGGCGCGGCCTATGTGCCGTTGGATCCTGATTATCCGGCCGAGCGCCTGGCCTACATGATCGAAGACAGCGGTCTGGCCTTGCTGCTCACCCAAACTGCCCTGAGCGAGCGTTTGCCGGTGCCCGCTGGGGTCACTCGGCTGTGCCTGGATCAACCCTTCGAGGGCGCCATCGAAACCAACCCGAGCGTGCTGATCGAGCCGGCTTCGCTGGCCTATGTCATGTACACCTCAGGCTCCACCGGCCGCCCCAAAGGCGTGGCGATCAGCCAGGGTGCGCTGAGCCAGCATGCGCAGGTGTCGTTGGGCTTTTTCAATCTCACAGCCCGCGATCGGATCCTGCAGTTCGCCACGTTCAACTTCGACGGCTTCGTCGAGCAGTTGTATCCGGCGCTGATCTGTGGCGCCTCGGTGGTTATTCGCGGACCTGAGCTGTGGGACAGCGAGCGCTTCTACCGCGAGCTGATCGCCAACGACATCAGCGTGGTGGACGTCACCACGGCCTACTGGTTCATGCTTGCCAAAGACTTCGCCGAGCGTGGGCCGCGCGATTACGGGCGGCTGCATCAGTTCCATGCCGGCGGCGAAGCGATGCCTCCAGAGGGGCTGGCGGCGTGGAAAGCAGCAGGCCTGGGGCATGTGCACCTGCTCAACACCTATGGCCCGACCGAGGCAACGGTCACGGTCACCGCCCACGACTGCACGCCTTATCTGGGTGATCCGGCGCCTGCGTTGCCGTCGGTCATGCCGATCGGTGCGGTACTGGCCGGACGCTCCATCCACCTGCTGGACAACAGTGGCGGCACGGTACTCAACGGCGCCATTGGTGAGTTGATGATTGGCGGCGATCTGCTGGCAAGGGGTTATCACCGTCGCCCCGCACTGACTGCCGAGCGCTTCATCCCTGATCCGTTCGGCGCCGACGGCAGCCGTTTGTATCGCTCCGGTGATCTGTCTCGCTACCTGGCGCAGGGCAGCATCGAATACGCCGGGCGCATCGATCATCAAGTCAAGATCCGCGGTTTTCGCATCGAGCTGGGCGAGGTTGGCGCGCGCCTGATCGAGCATGAGCGTGTGCGCGACGCGCTGGTGATCGACATCGAGGGTGCCCTGGGCAAGCAACTGGTCGCCTATCTGGTGCCTGCCGACCCTGCCGTGGCCCAGGCCGACGCGCAGACCCAGCAGGCGCTGCTGGCAGAGTTGCGCGCGCAACTGCAGGGCAGCTTGCCGGACTACATGGTCCCGGCCTGCCTGATCTGGCTGGCAGAACTGCCGCTGAGCCCGAATGGCAAGCTTGACCGCAAGGCCTTGCCGCGCCCCGACCTGACCCAGCTGCAGGCCCGCTATGTGCCCCCGCAGACCGCCACCGAACAGCAGGTGGCGGCGATCTGGGCCGATGTGCTGCGCGTTGAGCGCGTCGGGCTGGACGACAACTTCTTCGAACTGGGCGGCCATTCGCTGCTGGCGGCCCAGGCCATCTCACGTATCAACAGCCAATTGGGCATCGATATGCCGATCCGCCTCATCTTCGAAACCCCGCTACTGGGGGCATTTGCCCTGGCGCTGGAAAGCGCCGGCCAGTCCCTGAGCGAAGAAGGCCTCGCCGATATCGAGCAACTGATGAATGAATTGACGGAGGCTTGAACATGGACAAGACAACTGCTGAACGAATTGCCAAGCGCTTCGTCGCACTGCCGCTGGAACAACGTCGCCAGGTGCTCGACAAGATGAGCGCCAGTGGCCAGAGCTTCAAGCTGCTGCCGATCGCCGCCACCCGCCACGAGGTCGCGCGGATCCCGCTGTCGTATGCCCAGCAACGGCTGATGTTCCTCTGGCAACTGGAGCCGACCAGCGCTTTCTACAATGTGCCGATGGCGGTTCGCCTGGAAGGTGAGCTGGACGTTGCGGCCATGGCCAAGGCCCTGGAGTTGCTGGTGCAACGCCATGAGACCCTGCGCACCCGCCTGGTAATGGAGGAGGGCGAATGCTACCAGCAGATCCTCGACCAGTCGCCGGTGGCCCTGGCGCAGGTCAAGGTGGCCGCAGCTGACCTGGATACTTTGGTACGCGACGAGCTGCGCCGTCCGTTCGACCTGTTCAATGAGCCCTTGCTGCGGGTCAAGCTGTTCCAGGTCGACCCCAGCCATCATGTATTGACGGTGTGCATGCATCACATCATCAGTGACGGCTGGTCCAGCGAACTGATGGTGCAGACCTTCGTCTCGTTCTACGATGCCTTGGTCGCCGGCCAGCCGCTCAACCCCGAGCCGCTGGCGATTCAGTACGCCGACTATGCGATCTGGCAGCGCGCCTGGCTCGAAGCGGGCGAAGGCGAGCGGCAGTTGCAGTACTGGCAGGCGCAGCTGGGCAGCGAACAGCCGCTGTTGGACCTGCCGCTGGACTTTCCACGCCCGGCTCAGCCCAGCTATCAAGGCGCCGTGGTTCGCGCCGACCTGCCGCCGGCACTCTCCAGCGCGCTGCGCAGCCTGGCCCAGAGCAAGGGGCAGACGGTGTTCATGGTCCTGCTCGGGGCGCTGGCGGTGGTGCTGTCGCGTTACAGCGGTCAGGACGACATTCGCATCGGCGTGCCCAACGCTGGGCGTAATCGCAAAGACCTCGAAGGCCTGATTGGCTTTTTCATCAATACCCAAGTGCTGCGGGTCCAGGTCGATGAACAGGCGACCTTCGACAGCCTGCTCGAGCAGGTCCGCCAAGTGGTGGCCGAGGCCCAGTCGCACCAGGAGCTGCCTTTCGAGCAGTTGGTCGATGCGCTGGCGCCTGAGCGTAACCTGAGCCATAACCCGCTGTTCCAGTTCAAGCTCAACCAGAATGTCGCTGGCGAGGCGGCTGGCAGCGAGCAGAGCAAGACCCTTAGCGGCCTGAGCGTCGAGGAGTATCCACTGAGCGGCGCCGACGCCCGGTTCGACCTGGCCTTCGACTTTACCGACAGCGGCGAACAGATCCAGGCGTACTTCACCTATGCCACCGACCTGTTCAAGGCCAGCACGATCGAACGCATGGTCGGCGCGCTGCATGCGCTGCTGCAGCGCCTGGTCGATACCCCCTCCAGCCGCTTGCTGGCTCATACCGAAGGCCAGCGGGCACTGCTGCCAGGTGAGCAGGCCGAGTTCCCCTGTGAAGACTTCCTGGCCCTGTGGCGCCAGGCGGTGCAGGGCGCTAGCGAGCGACCCGCAGTGCGTGCTGGCGCCCAGCAACTGAGCTACAGCGAGCTTGACCGGCAGTCCAACCAGCTGGCCCACCATCTGCAAACCCTGGGGGTGGCACCGGGTGACCTGGTTGCCCTGTGCCAGGAGCGCTCGGTCGAATGGGTGATCAGCTTGCTGGCGGTGCTCAAGGTCGGCGCCGCGTTCCTGCCGCTGGACAGCGCCCAGCCAGTCGAACGGCTGGCGCAGCTGGTCGGCGACAGTGGTGCGGTCCTGCTGCTGCAAGATCCGCAGGTTGCCCTGAGCGGTTTCGAGGGCTGCCCTGCGTTGCCGTTCGATGCTGACGCCTGGCGGCATTGCCCGGATTCGCCGCTCGATACCGCCGTGGTGCCTGCCCAGCCGGCCTATGTGATCTACACCTCAGGCTCCACCGGCCAGCCCAAGGGCGTGGTGGTGGCGCATGGCACCCTGGCCAACTATGTGCAGGGCATCGAGCAGCGCTTGCAGCTGCCAGCAGGCGCCAGTATGGCGATGGTTTCCACCGTGGCCGCCGACCTGGGCCATACCGTGCTGTTCGGGGCGCTGGCGGGTGGCCGGCTGCTGCATTTGCTGTCGCGCGAGCACGCGTTCGATCCGGACGCGTTTGCCGGCTACATGGCCGAGCATCAGGTCGATGTACTGAAAATCGTCCCAAGCCACCTGCAAGGGCTTCTGCAGGCCAGCGAGCCGCAGAAGGTGCTGCCGCGCCAGCTGTTGATCGTCGGGGGCGAGGCCTGTCCATGGTCGTTGGTGGAAAAGGTCGCTCAGCTCAGGCCTGACTGTCGGCTGGTCAACCACTATGGCCCTACCGAAACCACCGTCGGCATTCTCAGCCACGAGGTCACCGAGCTTGAGCCCGGTACGCGTACCGTGCCGGTCGGCAAGCCCTTGCCCAACAGCCATGTGTGCTTGCTCGATTCGGCGCTTAACCCGGTTGCCGAGCGGGTTGCCGGTGAGCTGTATCTGGGCGGCAAGGGTGTGGCCCAGGGCTATCTGGGCCGCCCAGCGATGACTGCCGAGCGATTTGTCCCCGACCCAACCGGCCAGGGCACGCGCTTGTACCGTGCTGGCGACCGCGCCCGTTTGCAGCAGGGCAAGGTGGAGTTTCTTGGCCGCGCCGATGAGCAGGTGAAGATCCGTGGCTATCGGGTCGAGCCCGGCGAGATCGGCGAGTTGCTGCGTGGCCTGCCCGGCGTGCAGGACGCGGTGGTCGTGCCGATGGCGCTGGAGGGCGACCCGGAGCGCCTGCAACTGCTCGCCTATGTGGTGGCCCCCGCGAGCTCGGCAACTGAGTTGCTGAGCCAACTGCAAGCGCGCCTGCCTGACTACATGGTGCCCGCCCACGTCGTACTGCTTGAGTGTCTGCCGCTGACCGCCAACGGCAAGCTCGACAAACGCGCCTTGCCCAAGCCGGAAATTGCCAGCAAGGCTTACGTGGCACCGGTCGGTGAAATAGAAGAGAAGCTCGCCGCGATCTGGGCCGATGTGCTCAAGCTGGAACAAGTCGGCACGGGCGATAACTTCTTCGAACTGGGCGGCGACTCCATCCTCAGCCTGCAGATCATCGCCCGGGCCAAGCGCCAGGGAATCAAGCTGTCGCCCAAGCAATTGTTCGAGAAGCAGACCATCACCGCGTTGGCCCAGGTGGCCAAGCTGGTGCAAGACAAGCCCAAGCCCGCCGCTGTCGCAACGCCAGAGGCGGGCGGGGCGCTCGCCCTGTTGCCGATCCAGGCGCGCTTCTTCGACACCTCCATCGAACAGCGCCACCACTGGAATCAGGCCGTGTTGCTCACGCCATTGCAGCGCTTGCAGCCCAAGGCGCTGGACCAGGCCCTGACGGCAGTGTTCAACGAGCATGAAGCCTTGCGCCTGAGCTTCACCTGCAATGACCGCCAGTGGCAGGTCGAGCCACGTCGGCAGGCTATCGAAGCCTTGTTGCAAGTGGTCACGCTGAACCAGCCGTCGGCGCTCGAAGCGCACGCCACCCAGATCCAAGCCAGCCTCAGCCTGGAGCGTGGCGAATTGGTCAGGGCCGTGCTGTTCGAACTGCCTGGCGGTCAGCAGCGGCTGCTGCTGGCGATCCATCACCTGGTGGTCGATGGGGTGTCCTGGAGGATCCTCCTCGAGGACCTGCAAAGCGCCTACCAGCAGGCCAGCCAAGGCCAGCCGATCAGCCTGGCGGGGCGTTCTGCCAGTTGCAGGCAGTGGGCGCAGCGGCTGACCGAGTATGCGCGCAGCGATGCCTTGCTGGCCGAACGCAGCTATTGGTTGCAGGCCTTGAGTGAGGAGGATGCGCAGTTCCCCTGCGACACGCCGGGGGCTGCTGCCACCTTGCGTGAAGCAGCCCATGCCAGTTCGCGCCTGGACAAGGCCCTGACCCACAAGCTGCTGAAGGTTGCCCCGGCGGCCTATCGCACCCAGGTCAATGACCTGCTGCTCACCGCCCTGGCCCGCGTACTGTGCCAATGGAGCGGACAGCCAGCGGTGAGCATTCAGCTCGAAGGCCACGGCCGCGAGGACTTGTTCGACGACCTGGACCTGAGCCGCACGGTCGGCTGGTTCACCAGCTTGTTCCCGGTGCGCCTGAGCCCGCAAGGCAGTGTCGGCGACAGCATCAAGCGCATCAAGCAGCAACTCTGGCAGGTGCCCAACAAAGGGATTGGCTATGGTGTGCTGCGCTACCTGGGGGATGCCGAGTTCGCTCGCCAACTGGCCGACGTCGCCCAGCCACGGGTGACCTTCAACTACCTGGGGCAGTTCGACGGCAGCTTCAGCGAGGACTCCGGTGCGCTGTTCGTGCCGGCCGGGGAAAGCGCCGGGCGCAGCCAGGGCGAGGATGCACCGTTGGGTAACTGGCTCAGCGTCAACGGCCAGGTCTATGACGGCGAACTGCGTCTGGACTGGACCTATAGCCGCGAGATGTACCGCGCCGAGACCATCCAGGGCTTGGCCCGCGCCCTTGAGCAGGCGCTGGAAGAGGTGATCATGCACTGCATGGAGGATGGCGCCCAGGGCGTGACCCCCGCTGATTTCCCGTTGGCCGGCCTGAGCCAGGCACAACTCGATCGCCTGCCGGTGGCGGCGCGCGACATCGAAGATATCTACCCCTTGTCGCCCATGCAGGAAGGGCTGTTGATGCACACCCTGCTGGAACCGGGGTCGGGTATCTACCTGATGCAGTACTGCTACCAGGTCGACCATGCAATCGACATCGACGCCTTCAACCAGGCCTGGAAGATGGTCATCGCCCGCCATGATGTCCTGCGTACCTCGTTCTGCTGGGACCTGGGCGAGCGCATGGTGCAGATTGTCCATCGGCGTACCGAGCCTGCCTTGCGGGTGCTCGACTGGCGCCACCTGTCGCCCGCCGAGTACGAGCCGGCGCTGCAGGCCGAGCTTGAACAAGAGTTGCAGCGCGGCTTTGCCATGGACAAAGAAGTGCCGTTCCGCCTGCGCCTGATCCAGCTGGCGGCGGACCGCTTCGGCTTTGTCTTCAGCAACCACCACGTGCTGCTCGATGCCTGGTGCCGGATGGGGGTGGTCGATGAGTTCTTCAAGGTCTACCAGGGCTTGCTGGGCGGGCAGACGGTGCACTTGCCGACGCCGCCGCGTTACCGCGATTTCATCGCCTGGTTGCAGCGTTGGGACCGTGACGCTTCGCGCGGCTTCTGGCGCCAGGAGCTGGCGGGCTTCGAGCGTCCCACCGCGCTGCCGTTCGACCGCGCGCCGTCGCGCGAGCAGGCTCAGGGCAGCGTCGCTGACCAACTGGTGTACCTGAGCCGTGAGCAAAGTGCCCAGCTGGCGCAGCGCGCCCAGGCGGCGCAACTGACGGTCAATACCCTGGTGCAAGGCGCCTGGGCGCTGTTGCTACAGCGCTACAGCGGTGATCGGGATGTGCTGTTCGGGGTCACCGTGGCGGGCCGACCGGTCGAGTTCCCAGAGATGCAGACCACGGTCGGGCTGTTCATCAACAGCATCCCGCTCAGGGTGAAACTGCCAGGGGCGCAAGCAGGCCTGAGCGCCAAGGCTTGGCTCAAGTCGCTGCTCGAATACAACCTGAACCTGCGTGAGCACGAGCATTTGCCGCTGGTCGACATCCAGGCGTGCAGCGAGATCGGCAGTGGCCAGGCGTTGTTCGACAGCCTGTTCGTGTTCGAGAACGCGCCGGTGGAGTCCAGCGTCGGTGCGCAGGCGTCGAGCATGAAGGTCAAGGCGGGCAGCTCGCGCACCCACACCAACTACCCGATCACGGTGGTGGTCTATCCAGGAGAAGTGCTGGGCCTGCACCTGTCGTATGACCAGCGCCTGTTCGATGGCGACACCATCGCGGTATTGCTGGCCGACTTCCAGGCCCTGTTGCTGGCCTTGAGCGAGCAGCTGGATGCGGACTTCCACCAGGTAGCAGCGCGGCTTCAGGAGCAGGCCCGGGTGACCCCAGAGGCCTTGCCGCAAGCGCTGCAGCAGGGCTATGCGCGGCTCTTCGATGCCACCGTGGCGCGGGTGCCGCAACTGCCGGCAGCCCGTTGCAGTGGGCGCCAGTGGAGCTATGAGGAGCTGGATGTGCAGGCCAGCCGTCTGGCGCTGAGGTTGCAGGCCGCTGGGGTCGGCGCCGATGGCCTGGTTGCGGTGTTGGGCGAGCGCGACCTGTCGCTGTTGGGCATGATCGTCGGTGTGTTCAAGGCCGGTGCGGGCTACCTGTCGCTGGACCCTTCGCTGCCGCTGCGGCGCCTGGGCGAGGTGCTCGGCCTCAGTGGCGCGGCGCTGTTGGTCTGCGACCAGCGCTGCGCGCCGTTGGCCCAAGCGCTGCTCGCCGAGCTGGACCAGCCACCGGCGCTGCTGGTGTGGGAGCAGGTGCAGACCCTCGCCTCGCGTGCACCGCTCAAGCCATTGCCCGAGGCAGCCGGCAAGTTGCTGGCGTACGTGATCTTCACCTCCGGCTCGACCGGTGTGCCCAAGGGGGTGATGGTGGAGCAGGCCGGCATGCTCAACAACCAGTTGAGCAAGCTGCCCTATCTGGGGCTGCAAGAGCATGACGTCATCGCCCAGACGGCCTCGCAGAGTTTTGACATCTGCGTGTGGCAGTTGCTCACGGCAGCGCTGCGCGGTTGTCGTGTGGAGATCTTCCCCGACGCTGTCGCCCAGGACCCACAGGCATTGTTGCAGCAGGTCGAGGCCACGGGGGTGACGGTGCTTGAGTGCGTCCCGGCGATGATCCAGGCGATGCTGGAACTGCCGGCCCGTGCGCTGCCCAACCTGCGCTACCTGCTGACCACGGGCGAGGCCATGCCGCCGGCCCTGGCCCGGCGCTGGCGCGAGCGCTATCCACAGATCGAGTTGGTCAATGCCTACGGGCCGGCCGAGTGTTCCGATGACGTGGCGCTGTACCGCGTGCTCGATGATGCCCCGTCCGTGCATCTGCCGATCGGCACGGCCACCGATCACAACCGTCTGTACGTGCTCAACGACCTGCTCGAACCCATGCCGGCGCGTGCTACCGGCGAGTTGCATGTGGCCGGCGTGGGGGTAGGGCGCGGCTACCTGGGCGACCCGGTGCGCACGGCCTTGAGCTTCGTGCCCGATCCGTTCAGCCACAGCCCGGGTGAGCGCTTGTATCGCACCGGCGATCTGGCGCGGGTGCGCGCCGATGGCCAGGTGCTGGAGTACGTAGGGCGGGCCGACTTCCAGGTGAAGATTCGCGGTTACCGGATCGAACTGGGCGAGATCGAGTCGCGGCTGCTGGCCCACGAGGCGGTGCACAGCGCCGTGGTGGTGGATGTGCAGGTGGCCGGCAGCAAGCAGTTGGTCGCCTATTGGGTGCCCCGGCAGGTGAGCGCGCAGGCGATGGAGCTGCGCGCCGTGCTCGCCGAGCACTTACGTAGCAGCCTGCCGGGCTACATGGTCCCCGGCTTGTGGGTGATGCTCGACAGCCTGCCGTTGACCGCCAACGGCAAGCTTGACCGCAAGGCCTTGCCAGCGCCGGATGCAAGCACTTCGCAGCAGCAGTACCAGGCGCCGGTCACCGCCGTGCAGCAGCAGTTGGCACAGATCTGGAGCGAGGTGCTGGGCGTTGAGCGCATCGGC
Source organism: Pseudomonas sp. Je.1.5.c (assembly GCF_051129895.1). Lineage (NCBI taxonomy): Bacteria > Pseudomonadati > Pseudomonadota > Gammaproteobacteria > Pseudomonadales > Pseudomonadaceae > Pseudomonas > Pseudomonas sp. Je.1.5.c. Next base: position 82,147 of record NZ_JBCPSP010000011.1, on the reverse strand, counting down.
CTTGACGACGACTTCTTCGAGCTGGGCGGGCATTCGCTGCTGGTGGTGCAGGTGGTGGCCCGGGTGGGCAACCAGATGAATACCGAAGTCAGCCTGCGCGAGTTGTTCGAGCAGCCGACGCTGGCGGCGTTCAGCGAGGTCGTTGCGGCCCGGCAGGGACATGGCGAGGCGATTCAGGACGAGTTGGCTAAATCCTTGGCAGCCTTGAAACGTCTTACTGCAGAGGAGATCGACGAGTTGACCCTGTAGCGCGGTTGGCCAGGCCCAGGAAACACCCTGGGCCTGGCCTGGCTCGTCAACTTCAGTACACCCAGAGCCGGCTCCTGTCCGGCTCTTTCATTTGTTCGGCAGCATCGTCGGCATGTCGCGGGCTGGTTGGCTCGCAGGCGGGGACCGGTGCCCTGGTAGGAGATGTTCTAGTGCAAGCATTGCTCGATTCCGTAGAGTCATTGTCGTCACGGGAGCGCAAGGCCCTGGCCGCCTTGCTCAAGCGGCAGGGTGTCAACCTCTATGGGGTCACGCGCATCTTCGCCCGTGACAGTGCCGACCCTACGCCGTTGTCCTACGCCCAGGAACGGCAATGGTTTCTCTGGCAACTGGACCCGAGCAGTGGCGCCTACAACATTGGTGCGGCGCTGCAACTGGCCGGTGAACTGGACCCTCAAGCCTTGCAACGCGCCTGTCAGGCGCTGATCGAGCGCCATGAGGTGTTGCGCACGACGTTCCGCCAGGACGGCGAACGGGTGGTGCAGGTCATCCATCCTCAGATGCCTTTCCAACTGCAGCTCGAGCCACTGCCGCCGACTGCGCCTGAGGCTGTCGACGAAGGGCTCAGGCAGCAGGTCGAGGCGTGCATCGGCCAGCCGTTCGACCTTGAGCAGGGGCCGTTGCTGCGTATGCATCTGCTGCCACTGGCCGCCAACCTGCATGTGCTGGTGCTGAGCGTGCATCACATCGCCGCCGATGGCTGGTCGATGCCCATCCTGATCAACGATCTGGTGCAGTTCTACGAGGGCTTCAGCCAGGGCCGGGCGGTCAACCTGCCGGCGCTGGCGGTGCAGTATGCCGACTACGCCATCTGGCAGCGCAACTGGATGGAAGCTGGCGAGCAGGAGCGCCAGCTTGCCTATTGGAAGGACACCCTCGGCGGTGAGCAACCGGTACTGAGCCTGCCCACCAACCGCAGCCGCCCGGTGGTGCCCAGCGGCCGCGGCGAGCGGATCACGCTCGACATCGATGCCGACCTGCTGCAGGCGCTCAAGGCCTTGGCCAAAGCGCAGGGGGTGACCTTGTTCATGCTCCTGCTGGCCTCGTTCCAGACCCTCCTGCACCGTTACAGCGGCCAGCCGCAGGTGCGTGTCGGGGTGCCAGTGGCTAACCGCAACCGCAGCGAGATCCAGGGGCTGATCGGCTTTTTCGTCAATACCCAGGTGCTCAAGGCCGACTTCGACGTGCACAGCCGCTTTGTCGATGTCCTGCAGCAGGTGCGCGAGACCGCCCTGCAGGCCCAGACCCATCAAGACCTGCCGTTCGAGCAGTTGGTCGAGGCGTTGCAGCCCGAGCGCAGCATGAGCCACAGCCCGCTGTTCCAGGTCATGTTCAATCACCAGACGCGCAGCAGCGCCGTCCAGGCGCAGGTCAGCGGCCTTGATGTGGCGGGTTTGGAGTGGGATTCACGCACCACCCAGTTCGACCTGACCCTGGACACCAGTGAGCATGCCGACGGCCTGTTTGCATCCCTGACCTATGCCACCGACTTGTTCGATGCCTCGCGCATCGAACAGTTGGGCCGCCACTGGCGCAACCTGCTGTTGGCGGTATGTCGTGACCCGGGGCAGCGGGTCATCGAGTTGGCCCTGCTCGAAGACGACGAGCGCCAGCGGATCTCGGCGCAATGGAACCAGACGGCGATGGACTACCCGGTCGGGCAGAGTGTCTATCGCCTGTTCGAGCAGCAGGTGCAGCGCACCCCGGATGCCACGGCGTTACGCTGGGGCGAGCAGACGCTGAGCTACGCCGAGCTGAACCTGCGCGCTAATCAGTTGGCCCACACCCTGCGCGAGCAGGGCGTGGGGCCTGAGGTGCTGGTGGGGGTGGCGATGCCCCGCGGCCCGCGGATGATCATCGGCCTGCTGGCGATCTTCAAGGCAGGCGGCGCCTATGTGCCGCTCGATCCAGACTACCCGAGCGAACGCCTGGCCTACATGATGGAGGACAGCGGCCTGGCCTTGCTGCTCAGCGAAAGCGCCGTGGTGGCGAGGCTACAGGTACCGGCGCAGGTGGCCTGCCTGTGCCTGGACAGCCAGGCAGAGCAGTTCGCGCACAACCCGGGCGACAACCTGGCCATCGAGGTAGCCGCGGATCATCCGGCCTACGTCATCTACACCTCCGGCTCCACCGGCCGGCCCAAGGGCGTCAGTGTGCGGCACGGCGCGCTGGTCAACTTCCTCTGGACCATGGCCGAGCAACCCGGCATCGACGCCAGCGATCGTGTGCTGTCGCTGACCTCGCTGTCGTTCGACATTGCCGGGCTGGAGCTGTACCTGCCGTTGCTGCATGGGGCCAGCGTGGTGCTGCTGGCCGAGCAGCAAAACAAGGACCCTTTCGCCCTGCTCAAGGTTATCGAGCAGCAGGCGGTCAGCGTCATCCAGGCGACGCCCTCGACCTGGCGCATGCTCTTGGACAATGCGCCGGCGCAAGCGCTGCGCGGCAAGAAGCTGCTCAGCGGCGGCGAGGCATTGACCGGCGAACTGGCCCAGCGCCTGATCGACCAGGCCGGGCATGTGTGGAACCTCTACGGCCCGACCGAAACCACCATCTGGTCGGGGCTCGAACGGGTCAGCGACAGCCACCAGGTGTGGCTGGGACGGCCGATCGGCAATACCGCCTTCCATGTCCTCGATGCCCAGTTCGAGGCCGTTCCGGTGGGGGTCAGCGGCGAGCTGTTCATCGCTGGCGATGGCTTGGCACGGGGTTATCTGAACCGCCCAGGCCTTACCGCCGAGCGGTTCATCCCGGATCCGTTCGGTGCCGGACGTCTGTACCGCACGGGTGATCTGGTGCGTTATCGTGATGACGGTGTGCTCGAGTACATGGGGCGTATCGACCATCAGTTGAAGATTCGCGGGTTCCGCATCGAGCTTGGCGAAATCGAGGCCTGTCTGCAGGCGCACGAGGCCGTGCGCGAGATTGCCGTGATCGATGTCGATGGACCGCTGGGCAAGCAACTGGCGGCCTACATCGTCGCGCATGAGCCGGCCACCTTGCAGCTTGAGGATGCGCAACTGGAGGTCTTGCGCCAGGCGCTCAGAACCCATGCGCTGGGGCAGATGCCGGACTACATGGTGCCGACTTACCTGACCTTCCTCGAGCGCATGCCGCTGACGCCCAACGGCAAGCTCGACCGCAAGGCGCTGCCGGCGGTCGACCTCAGTCGTCAGCAGCGTGTGCACCAGGCGCCGCGTACGCCCCTTGAGCAGCAGCTGGCGGCGATCTGGGCCAGTGTGCTCAAGGTTGAGCAGGTCGGCCTTGGCGACAATTTCTTCGAGCTGGGTGGCCATTCGCTGCTGGCCTCGCAGATGGTCGGCCGGGTGCGTCAGCAGTTGTCCATCGAAGTGCCGCTGCGCAGCCTGTTCGAGGCCCAGGACCTGGCCGGCTTCGCCGAGCGGGTCGCCCGCGCCGCTGGCAGCCAAGCGCAGCCGGCGATGGTCGCGCTCGAGCGCGGTGCGCCGCTGGCGCTGTCCTACGCCCAGCAACGGCAGTGGGTGCTGTGGCAGTTGGAGCCGCACAGTAGCGCCTACAACATCGCCTCGGCCTTGCGCCTGCAAGGGGCGCTGGACGTTGCTGCGCTCAGCCGTGCCTTCCAGACCTTGCTGGCGCGCCACGAAAGCCTGCGTACCACCTTCGCCCAGGAGGCCGGCGAAGTGCGCCAGGTCATCCATGCAGCACAGGCGTTCGAGTGGAAGATCGGCCACGCGCAGGTGTCCGCCGATGGACTGCGCGAGGCAGTGGAAACGCTGACCCGCCAGCCGTTCGATCTGGAGCGCGGCCCGCTGCTGCGGGTCGACCTGCTGCGTCTGGGCGCGCAGGAGCACGTGTTGGTGCTCAACCTGCACCACATCATCACCGACGGTTGGTCGATGGCGGTACTGGTCGACGAACTGGTCAGCCTGTACCAGGGCTACAGCCAGGGCCGCGAGGTCAGCTTGGCCGCGCTGGCGGTACAGTATGCCGACTACGCCGCCTGGCAGCGCCAGTGGATGGAGGCCGGCGAGCAAGCGCGGCAGCTGGATTACTGGCTGGGCCAGTTGGGTGACCAGCAGCCGGTGCTGGAGCTGCCGACCGACCGTCCACGCCCGGCGCAACCGAGTCGAGCGGGCGACCAGGTGCGGCTGGTGCTCGACGATGAACTGGTGCAGGCACTCAAGGCCCAGGCGCGAGCCCAAGGCGTGACGGTGTTCATGCTGTTGCTGGCCAGCTTCCAGGCCTTGTTGCACCGCTATTCGGCGCAGCAGGATATCCGCGTGGGGGTGCCTGTGGCCAACCGCACCCGGGGCGAAACCGAGGGGGTGGTCGGCTTCTTCGTCAACACCCAGGTGCTCAAGGCCCAGTTCCACCTGCGCCAGCGCTTCAGCGAGCTGCTCGAACAGGTGCGCCAGACGGCCGTGGATGCCCAGTCTCATCAGGACCTGCCCTTCGAGCAGTTGGTCAATGCCCTGCAACCGGAGCGCAGCCTCAACCACAGCCCATTGTTCCAGGTGATGTTCAACCACCAGACCGAGGTCAAGGGCGCGCCGCGTGAGGTCAGTGGGCTGCGTATCGAGGCGGTGGACTGGGCGCTGCACAGCACCCAGTTCGACCTGACCCTGGACACCGTCGAACATGCCGCCGGCATTGCTGCGGCGTTTACCTTTGCCACCGAACTGTACGATCGCCAGACCATCGAGCAGATGGCGCGGCATTGGCGCAACCTGCTGCAGGCGGTGAGCCGCGACCCGCACCTGCCGGTGGTGCAACTGCCGATGCTCGATGAGGCCGAACAGCTGCGCATCGTCGGCGAGTGGAACCGAACCCAAGTGGCCTATCCTGGTGAGCGTTTGGTCCATCAGCTGTTCGAGGACCACGCCCAGCGCCATCCCCATGCGCCCGCGCTGCTGTTCGCAGAGCAGACCCTGAGCTACGCCGAGCTCGATCAGCGCGCCAACCGCCTGGCACACAAGCTGCGCGAACAAGGGGTTGGCCCGGAAGTGCTGGTGGGGGTTGCGCTGGAGCGCAGCCTGGAGTTGGTGATCGGCTTGCTGGCCGTGCTCAAGGCAGGCGGCGCCTATGTGCCGCTGGACCCGGATTACCCCGCTGATCGTCTGGCGTACATGATGCAGGACAGTGGCATCGGCCTGCTGCTGACCCAGCAGGCGCTGGTCGCGCGCCTGCCCATTCCGAGCACGGTACGTAGCCTGTGCCTGGACCAGCCGCCAGGCTGGCTGGCGGCCTATGTCGACAGCTCACCGCAGCTGACGCTGGCGCCGGGCAACCTGGCCTATGTGATCTACACCTCGGGTTCGACCGGGCGACCGAAAGGCGCTGGCAATACCCACGAGGCCTTGCTCAACCGTTTGCAGTGGATGCAGCGCGCCTATGGGCTGGATGCCAGCGACACGGTGCTGCAGAAAACCCCGTTCAGCTTCGATGTTTCGGTCTGGGAGTTCTTCTGGCCATTGATGACCGGTGCTCGCCTGGCCATTGCCCTGCCGGGTGATCACCGTGATCCGCAGCGGTTGTGCCAGGCCATCATCGAGCATCGAGTCACTACCCTGCACTTCGTGCCGTCGATGCTCCAGGCGTTCATGGCCAGCACAGGCGTGGAGCAGTGCCAGAGCGTGCGCCGGGTGGTCTGCAGCGGTGAGGCGTTGTCGGCGCCGCTGGCCCAGCAATGCCTGGAGCGCTTGCCGCAGGCTGGCCTGTACAACCTGTACGGTCCGACCGAGGCGGCAATCGATGTGACCCACTGGACCTGCGCCGGCAAGCAGGGCGCGAGCGTGCCGATCGGCCAACCGATCGATAACCTGCGCACGCACATCCTCGAGCCCGACCTGTGCCCGGCAGCGCGTGGGGTCAATGGTGAGCTGTACCTGGCCGGTGTGGGGCTGGCGCGGGGTTATCATGGGCGTGCGGCGTTGACTGCCGAGCGCTTTGTCCCCAACCCCTTCGACGCCCAGGGTGGCCGCTTGTACCGCACTGGCGATCTGGCGCGCTACCGCGAGGGCGGCGTGATCGACTACGTCGGGCGTATCGACCACCAGGTGAAGATCCGCGGCCTGCGCATCGAACTGGGGGAAATCGAGGCACGCCTGATGGAGCACGAGCAGGTGCGCGAGGCGGTGGTGCTGGCTCAGGACGGGCCGAGCGGCAAGCAGTTGGTCGCCTACCTGGTGCCGGTCGAGCCGCAGCGGGTCGCCGATGACAGCGAGACCGGGCGGCAATGGCGCGAGGCGCTGCGCCAGTTCCTCGCTCAGGGCTTGCCCGACTACATGGTGCCGGCGCACCTGTTGCTGCTGGCTAGCATGCCAGTGACGGCCAATGGCAAGTTGGCGCGCAATCTGCTGCCGGCAGCCGACTTCAGTGCTGCCAGGGCCGCGCACGTGGCGCCGCGTACGCCGCTGGAGCAGCAGTTGGTGGACATCTGGCAAACGGTGCTGGATCTGCCGCAGGTCGGTATCCAGGACAACTTCTTCGCCCTGGGCGGTGACTCGATCATCGCCATCCAGGTGGTCAGCCATGCCCGTCAAATGGGCCTGGACATCGCCCCCCGCGACCTGTTCCTAAAGCAGACCATCGAGCAGTTGGCCGACAGCGTCAGCCAATGGCGCGAGGTTGCCCAGCAGCCGGTGGCCCTGCATGGCTTGAGCGAGGCCCAGGTGCAAGCGCTGCCGCTTGAGCATGCGCAGGTGGATGGGCTGTACAGCCTGTCGCCGATGCAGCAGGGCATGCTGTTCCTGAGCCTGAACGCCAGTCGCGAGGATGAGCTTTACGTCAACCAGCTGAGCGTACCGGTGCAGGGGTTGGTGGCAGAGCGTCTGCTAAAGGCGTGGCAGCAGGTGATGGCGCGCCACGATATTTTGCGCACCGGCTTGCTCTGGCAGGACCTGGACGAGCCGCTGCAGTTCGTCCTGCGCGAGCTGCCAGTGCCGCTGCGCGAACTGGACTGGCGTGGGCGCGACGATACCGAGCACGCCCTCAAAGCCCTGGCCGAGCAAGAGCGCCAGCGTGGCTTCGATCTTGACCAGCCGCCGCTGCAGCGCCTGTTGCTGGTGCGCCTGGGCGAGGATCGTCAGCAACTGATCTGGACCTATCACCACATCCTGCTCGACGGCTGGAGCACCTCGCAGTTGATGGGCGAAGTGCTCGCCTGCTACTCGGGGCAGGCGTTGGGCGAGGTGGTGCCCTACCGCGACTACATCGGCTGGTTGCGCCAGCAGGACCCGCGCCACAGCGAGGTGTTCTGGCGCCAGCAACTGGCCGCTCTGCAGGAGCCAACCTACCTGGCGGACGCCTTCGCAAGTGGTGGGCGTGGCAGCGGACACTACGCCCTCTACAGCCGGTTCAGCCAGCAGCAGACCGAGGCGTTGAAGGCGTTCGCCCAGGATCAGCGGATTACCCTCAACACTCTGGTGCAAGGCGCCTGGCTGTTGCTGCTCAGTCGCTACAGTGGCCAGCGCAGCGTCACCTTCGGCGCCACCGTGGCGGGCCGCCCTGCAGCGTTGCCAGGGGCGCAGAGCATGCTTGGGCTGTTCATCAACACCTTGCCCGTGATTCACCAGGTCGACCCGCAAGCTCAGGTCGGCCAGTGGCTGCAAGAGCTGCAGCGGATCAACCTGGAGCTGCGCGATCACGAGTACACGCCGCTGGGCGATCTGCAGCGCTGGTCGGGTCGCAGTGGCCAGGCATTGTTCGACAGCATCATCGTCTTCGAGAACCAGCCGCTTGATCGCACCCTGCGTGATTGGCAGGACGATACCTTGCAGTTCGGCGATGTCGGCGGATCGGGCCTGACTGACTTCCCGATGGACCTGATGGTGATTGTCGAGGAGCAGCTGATCATCGAGTACATGTACCTGCGCCAGTGCTTCAGCGATGAGGCGGTCGAAGGTATCCGGGCGAACATGGAGGCGCTGTTGCAGGCGCTGACCCTCGATGCGCAAGCGCCGCTGGGCAACCTCGGGTTGCTGGCTCAGGCACCTGCGAACCCGGCCCCGGTCGAGCACGCGCAGCCGGCGCAGTTGGTGCATCAGCGCATCGCGGATTGGGCAGCCCAACACGGCGCGGCCACCGCGGTCAAAGTCGATCAGCGCAGCCTGAGCTTTGCCGAGCTCGATCGCGCGGCGAACCAATTGGCCCATGCCTTGATCGCCGAAGGGGTCGGCCCGGAGGTTCGCGTCGGGGTCGCCTTGCAGCGCAGTGAACGACTGATCGTAGCGTTGCTGGCGGTGCTCAAGGCCGGTGCGGCCTATGTGCCGATCGACACTGCCTACCCCAAGGAGCGCCTGAGCTACCTGATGCAGGATTCGGGTATCGCCCTGTTGCTTTGCGAGTCTGCGGCCATCGCCCACTTGCCGCGCGTGGCGACCCTGCACACGCTTGATCTGGACGATTTTGCTGCTGAGCAATGGCCGGAGCATGCGCCGCAGGTCACGGTCGATCCTGAGAACCTGGCCTACGTGATCTATACCTCCGGCTCCACCGGTATGCCCAAGGGCGTGGTGGTCAGCCAGGGGGCGTTGGCCATGCACTGCCAGGCAGTGGGCGAGCGTTACGAGATGACGCCGGCGGACTGCGAGCTATTGTTCATGTCGTTTGCCTTCGATGGCGCCCATGAACGCTGGCTGACGGCCTTGACCCACGGCGCCAGCGTGCTGCTGCGCGGTGATGAGCTATGGACGCCGGAGCAGACCTGCCAGGCCATGCATCGCCATGGCGTCACCGTGGCGGCCTTCCCACCGGTGTATTTGCAGCAGTTGATCGAGCAGGTGCGCGAGGATGGCAACCCGCCCGCGATGCGCATCTACTGTTTCGGTGGCGATGCGGTGCCGCAGGCCAGCTATGAGCAGGCCCACCAGTTCCTCCGGCCGCGCTACATCATCAACGGCTACGGGCCGACCGAGACCGTGGTCACCCCGCTGATCTGGAAAGCCGGCCCTGAGCAGCCCTGCGGCGCAGTCTACGCGCCCATTGGCCATCTGGTCGGCCAGCGCAGCGGCTATGTCATGGATGCCGATCTCAATCCACTGCCGCCCGGTGTGGCCGGAGAGCTGTATCTGGGCGGAGTGGGCGTGGCACGGGGTTACCTGAATCGTCCGGGGCTTACCGCAGAGCGTTTCGTGGCCGACCCGAACAGCCCGGGGCAGCGCCTGTACCGCACTGGCGATCTGGTGCGCCAGCGCCCTGACGGCACCTTCGACTACCTCGGGCGCTTGGACAATCAGGTCAAGGTGCGGGGTTTTCGCATCGAGCTGGGTGAGATCGAGGCACGCCTGAGCGAGATGGATGAGGTGCGCCAGGCCGCAGTGGTGGTCAGGGACGGCCCGGGCGGTAAACAGCTGGTGGGCTATGTGACCCTGGTCGGCAACGCTCAAGACAACCTTGCCGAGCAGTTGCGCGAGCGGCTGAAGCGGGAGTTGCCCGAGTACATGGTGCCGGCCCAACTGATGGTACTGGAGCAGTTGCCACTGAGCCCCAATGGCAAGCTGGACCGTAACGCGCTGCCGGCAATCGAGGCGCGCAGCGAGCATGTCCCGCCGCGCAACGACCTGGAGCGGGCCATCGCGCAGATCTGGCAGCAAGTGCTGAAGGTCGAGCAGGTCGGTATCACCGATAACTTCTTCGAGCTCGGTGGCGACTCGATCCTCAGCATGCAGGTGGTGGCCAAGTCGCGGGCCTTGAAGAAACATGGTTTCAGCCTGCGTCTGCGTGACTTGATGCAAAAGCCAAGCATCGCCCAGCTCACCGCCGCCTCTGGCAAGCAGACGCCGCTGTTGTCGCTCAATGGCGAAGTCGCTGGGCAGGCACCGCTGTTCTGCGTGCATGCCGGCTTCGGTACGGTGTTCGACTATGAGCCACTGGCACGCCGACTCAACGGCCGCTGCCAGGTGATCGGCATCCAGGCCCGGCAGTTGCTCGACGCAAGCTGGCAGGCGGCATCGTTGCAGGCCTTGGCGAGTGACTACGTGGCCTGCCTGCGCGAGCGCCAGGCGCAAGGGCCCTACCGGCTGCTGGGGTGGTCGCTCGGTGGCACCTTGGCGGCGTTGATGGCGGCGCAGCTGGAGGGCGAAGGTGAACAGGTGCAATTGCTGGCGCTGTTGGACAGCTTCGTGCCGAGCCGCGAATCCGCCCTGCAGGCGGATCACTGGCTGGATGACTTGAACGAACTGCTCCAGGCCACGCTACCGGCAGCGCGTACGGTAGATCGCGGCGATCCGCGTCAAGAGAGCGCGGTTGGCGCCCGTGAGTTGATCGTCCAGGCCCTTGGCGATGTACCCGAAGGCGCAGGTTTGGGGGTCGAGGAGCTGCTTCAAGTGTTCCTCACCGCGCGCACCCTCAAGCGCCTGTCACGTGAGCTGCAGGTGTGCGAGGGGGTCAAGGTACTGCCCCGCAGCTGGTGGGTCGCTGGCCGTGAGGATGAGCGTGCGGCGCTGGCCGCCCAGCTCGGGCAGTCGCTGGACCATGCACCGATGCTGTCCTGCGGGCACTTCCAGGTTCCTCATGACGCCGCCGTGCTGGACGCGCTGGAGCATGCCCTTGGGCGCTTGCCGAGCACTGGCCAGGCCTGAACTGTTGCTGTTACTTGAGCTGACGGGGCTGCCGGGTGCAGCCCCTTTTGGAGAATACCGATGTCGCTGAACCCTGACCTGGCTGCCTACCTGAAATTGGTGGAGGAGGGCCGCACGACTGGCAAGGTGCTGCCGATGCATGCGCTGACCCCAGATCAAGCCCGTGAGCAATTCGAGCAGTCGTCGGCGCTGATGGCGCCGAAGGCCGAGGAGCCCGAGCAGATCGACAACCTGACCTTGCTCGCGCGCGATGGCCATGCCTTGCAGGCGCGCCTCTACCGGCCACCGGAGGCCGATCCGCACCTGTTGGGCGCGGCGGTGATGTACCTGCATGGTGGCGGCTACGTGGTAGGCAGCCTCGACTCCCACGATGCCTTGTGCTGGAACCTGGCCCAAGAGGCGGGCGTGCCCGTGCTGTCGGTGGGTTATCGCCTGGCGCCACAGTGGCGTTTCCCGACGGCGGTCGACGATGCGCTGGATGGCTGGCGCTGGCTGGTCGACAACGCCGCTGAGCTGGGCATCGAGCGCAACCGTCTGGCGGTGATGGGCGACAGCGTCGGCGCCAGCCTGGCCACCGTGCTGGCAAGCCAGTTGGCTGAGCAGGCGCAGCTGCCCGCGCCACGGCTGCAGGTGCTGGTCTACCCGGTGACCGATGCCAGCCGCAGCCGCGATTCGACGCAGCGCTATGCCAGCGGCTATCTGCTCGAACAACAGACCCTCGAATGGTTCTACCGACAGTACGCCCGGCAACCTGCGGACCGTCTCGACCCGCGCTTCTCGCCGTTGCTCGGCGCGGTATCGCCACAGGCGGCGCCGGCCTTGCTGCTGGTGGCCGAGTGCGATCCTTTGCATGACGAAGGCGTGGCTTATGCGCATCACCTGGAGGAGGGCGGGGTGCCGGTGAGCTTGCAGGTGATGGCGGGCGTGACCCATGACTTCATGCGCATGGGCTTGATCATCGAGGAGGCTGAAGAGGGGCTGGCGCTGGTGGTGGAGGCGTTGCGCGAAAGGCTGTGAGATCGCCCACGAAGCGCAAATGAAAAATCCGCATCCTGTGAGGGATGCGGATTTTTTTACCCCAGGGGGTGCTTAGAAGCTGTACTTGGCCGTGAGGGTGAAGTTGCGTGGGTCGCCGTATACGTCGTACGGGCTCCAGGTATTGTTGCCGGCGATGCCCTGGTAGTACTTGCGGTCGAAGATGTTGTTGAGGTTGAGGCGGGTATCGAGATTCTTGTTGACCTTGTAGCCCACCATCAGCCCGACCACGGCGTACGAGCCCTGGTCGATCCGGTAGTTACCGAAGGTACTGGTACCTTTGTTGAAAATGCCGCTCTGGCTATAGACGTTACCGCCGACACGCCACTGGTTCAGCTCACCCGGCAGGGTATAGGTAGTGCTGAGCTTGAACAGGTGCTCGGGCAGGTCGCTGTCGAACTTGCTGCCTTCCTTGGCCTTGTTGGCATCTTTCAAGAACTTGGTTTGCGAATAGGTATAGCCGGCACCCACTTGCCAGTTTGGCGTCAGCGCGCCCATCAACTCCAGGTCGATACCCTGGGTCCTGACCTTGCCGGAGGCCTCGTAGCAGGTGTAGTCGATGCAGCCCCTTTGATTGGCAGACTCCGCTGCACGGTTTTCCTGGTCGATCTGGAAGATCGCCGCGCTGGCATTGAGGGCACCGTCGAAGTACTCGCCCTTGATGCCGATCTCGTAGTTCTTGCCCTCGATCGGGCGAATGATGGAACGGCCCAGGCCCTGCTCCGATTGCGGCATGAAGATGTCGGTATAGCTGGCATACACCGAGTGGTTGTCATCCAGGTCATAGATCACCCCGGCGTAACGGGTGACGTTACGGGTGACCTTGTAATCGCTGTTGGTGTAGTAGCCGTCGTTGATTTGATTGTAGGTCGACTGATTGTCATACCAGTCCAGGCGCGCGCCGATGATCACCTTCAGGGGGTCGGCGACGTTCAACCGAGTGGTGACGTAGAGGCCTTCCTGCTCGACATGCTCGCTCAGGTCGTACTGGTCGGGGACATTGGGTCGGGCGATACCGCTTGGGTTGACGGCGAACAGGTTGTCGACCGGGATGAATATCGTACCGCCATGTGCGGTGGTCTTGACTTCACGCTTGCTGGCACCGACCACCAGTTCATGCTGGCGATCGAACAGCTTGAAAGGACCGTTGGCGTAGATGTCGTAGCTGGACTGGTCATAGTCCCGACGCTGATTGAATACGCGCTGCTCTAATATTTCGGCACCTGCGTCGTTGCGTTTGCGCTCGAACACGGCGCCTTGCAAAGCGAAGTCGGACCAGCTCTTGGACGCGGCCACATGCAAGCGCCAGTCATTGGCAAAGTGATGATCGATTTCGGCGAACAGCGTGGTGTTGTTGATGTCCTGATAGCTCCAGTCGTAGCCGACGTTGGTGGAGCGCGAGTAGCCGACATGGCTGCCATCACGGTTGACCGGCAGGCCACCCCAGTTGATGTTGTTGTTGTCGTTCTGGTTCGACGCACCCACGGTGAGGGTGGTGTCGTCGGTCAGGTCGAACTCGGTGATGCCGTAGAACAAGCCACGCTCGCGGCCGGCATAGTCCTGGAAGCTGTCCTTGTCGTTGTAGGCACCGACGAAACGGCCACGCACGCTGCCGCTGTCATTGAGCGGGCCGCTCAGGTCCAGCTCGCCACGGTAGTTGTCCCAGCTGCCCGCGGAGCCGGTGACGCTGCCCTGGAACTCCTTGGTGGGACGCTTGCGCACCATGTTGATGGCCGCCGACGGGTTGCCGGCACCCTGCATCATGCCGGTTGCCCCACGGACGATCTCGACGCGGTCGTAGGGGGCCATGTCGGCCGCCGCGACCCAGTCGGCGTTGTAGGTGGTCGGCAGGCCATCGAACATCAGGTTGCTGATGGGGAAACCGCGCGAAAAGTACTCGCTGTTGGCCGGGCGCGCCGCCGACATGCGCAGGCCTGGGGTGGCCTGGACCACGTCGTCGAGGCTGCGCATCGACTGGTCATCCATGCGTTGGCGGGTAATCACTGTGACCGCCTGCGGCGTTTCGCGCAGTGTCAGCGGCAGTTTGGTCGCGGTCTGCATGGCGCCAGTGGTGTAGGAACCGGTGTTCTCGGTGGTTTGCCCCAGCCCCTGGCTATTGATGTTGGTTGCCCCCAGTTCCACCGCATTGCCCCCCTCCCGGGCATGGATGGTGGCCTGGTTGCCTTCGATCTGGTAGCTGACGCCGGTGCCCTGGAGCAACTTGGGCAGCGCTTGGGCTGGCTCCATGGCGCCGGAGATGGCGGCACTGCGCTTGCCTTCGACGTCCTGCGGGCTATACAGCACCTGCAGGTTCGATTGCGAGCCGAACGCCAGCAATGCGCTGGCCAGCGACTGCGCCGGAATGTTGAATTGCACCTGCTGGGCCTGGACCATGGCCGATAGCGGCATCAGGGCGCTCAGGCCCAGTGCGGCAGGCGCCGCTTGACGCAGGGTGCGGCGAATGACCAGGGCCAAGGCCTGGGGACGAAGGCGTTGTGTTGGCATTTATCGAAAGCTCTATGTAGGTGTCTGGTGTTAAGTGTGAGTGGTTCTTGTTATTGATTAGGACGCACCCATCGGCTAAAACCGGAAAACTAAATGCAATCGGCAACCCGTGATTCGAGCTTGACCTTGCCATTGGCCATGTGGATCAGCTGGTCGGCGACATCGAAGTAACGGTCGTCGTGGCTGATCACGATGATGGTCTTGCCCAGGCGTTTGAGGTCAGGTAGCAGCTCGGTGTAGAAGATCCGGCGGAAGGTCGGGTCCTGATCGGCCGCCCACTCGTCGAACACCAATACCGGCCGCTCTTCGAGCCAGGCGCTGACCAGGGCCAGGCGTTTGCGTTGGCCGGTGGAGAGGTCGGTGGTGCTGAACACGCCGTCGCGGATACTGACCTTGTGATCGATCTCCAGGCGCTTGAGATAGTCAGTGGCATCCTCTGGCACCGGTTGGTCGCCCTGGATGACGTCGTCGAACAGGTAGTAGTCGGCGAAGATGGTGGTGAACAGCTGGCGGTAGTCGTCCCGGCTCTGCGCGCTCACTGGCTGGCCATCGACCACGACGCTGCCCGATTGCGGCGCATACAGGCCCAGCAGCAGCTTGATCAGGGTGGTCTTGCCGCAGCCGTTCTCACCCACCACGAAGACGATTTCGCCCTGCTTGATGGTCAGGTTCACCGGGCCTAGCTGGAACGGCTCGCAGCCTTCTACCCGTGGGAAGGTATAACTGACGTCCTTGAGCTGCAGGCTGTCGAGGGTTTTTGCCGAAGGGCGGCTGTCGTCCAGCAGCAGGTGCGGTTCGGGCGAGGAGAACTGGCGCGATAGCTCGGCGATGCGGCGAAAGGCGATCTGCGCCTTGCTGATGATCGGCAGGGTGCTGATCAGGTGTTCCAGCGGGCCTTTCATATACAGCAGCACCAGCACGAAGCCACTGGTGACGCTCTTGTCGCCGCTGGGCCACAACGATTGCATGGCCAGGGCCACGGCAATCACCACGAAGAACAGCATCGAGCCGAGGGCCTTGGCGACCACGAAGATGTTGATCGAACGCACCTGGGTGGCGCAGATGCGGTTGGCGGTGTCCTGGATGCCATGGCTGAACATGCGCTTGCGCCGCGGGCGATGGATGCGCAGCTCCTTGGCGCCTTCGGCAATGGCGCTGTAGTGTTTTTGCAGGTCGTCCTCAGCCTCGCGCGCGCTCTCGAAGCCACGCACGCCCCACGAGCGGGCGATGAACTGCATGACCGAACCCAGGCCGATCGCCACGACGATCACCAGGAACATCGGCCACGACAGGCTCGCCAGGTAGCCCAGGCAACCCAGGGTCACGGTCAGCGAGACCGCCAGCGGCGCGAAGACGAAGGCGAAGTCGCTGATGGTGTCGACGTCGTGGGTCAGCACCGGGATCAGCCGGTGGCTGCGATAGCGCTCGATCTGGTCGATGGGCGCGGCCAGGACTTTTTCACCCAGCTCGCGGCGTAGCCTGGCGATGATGTGCTGGCCGACATAGTTGGTGCCGATGTCGGAGAAGATCGAACTGAACAGCGCCAGCACGCACAGCCCGGCAAAACCCAGGACCACGCCCTGGGTAAGGCCGCTGTCGCTGTGCAAGGCGCTGTTGATGGTGGCGAGCAGCGCGGTGACGCTGAGGCCGCCGACCATGCCCAGCGCGATCGATACCGTCACCAGGGGCCAGAAGGGTTTGAGCAGGCCGAACAGTTCCCTGACGGCGCCACGAGGTTTGCGGGTCATTGGTATCTCCTGAATCACACGGGGTTAAGGGTCATCAGAGTTCGCGAACGACCCGAAAGCCCAGGAAATCGCCGCGCACGTCAGGGGCGCGGTTGTTGCGGTTGCCGGAACGCGAGAACACCGGCGCTTCGCCCCAGTCGTTGCCGCGCATGACCCGCACGCTGCAGTCACCGGTGGTCCAGGCACTGCCATCGGCCGGCGCGCCCTGGTAACCATCGTTCCAGCAATCGGCGACCCACTCGTAGACGTTGCCGTGCATGTCATGGACGCCGAACGCATTGGCCCGGTAGCTGCCTACGGGAGCGGTGTAGGAGTAGCCGTCGGTGGGGCCGTAGGTGTTGGCGTGCTGGGCGATGCTGTATTTGCTCGGGTCGTTGTTATCGAAGGGGAATGGGAACGGGCCGCTGGAGCCTGCGCGTGCGGCGTATTCGCGCTGCGCTTCGCTGACCATGCGGTAGTTATGCCCGGTCTTTTTCGACAGCCATTTGGCGTAATCCTGTACATCGAACCAACTGACGCACACCGCGGGCTGGCGCGGGCCCTGCTTGTAGGTGGGTTTGCTGGCTGCGCAGAAGCGCCCAGGGCGGGTATCGCCGTCGGCGATCTTCACCCCGCTTTCGCGGATGTAGGCATCCAGCTCGCCGGCAGTGACGTGGTAGCGGCTGATGGCAAAGGGTTTGGCAAAGGTCACGGTGTGCTGCGGGCCTTCATCGCCTTCGCGGCCGAGCTCATCCTCTGGAGTGCCCATCAGGAAGCTGCCGGCAGGCAGCACGACCATTTGCGGGCAGGCGCTCTTGCAGTCCTGGAACACGCTACCCGGCTTGGGGCTGTCCGCAGCCTGGGCGCTGGCGGCAAGGCCGAGGGCGGCGCACCAGCTGAGCTGGCGCAAGGTTCGCGCGGGAGAGGGCAATGACGTGAAGCGTTCGTCGGACATGGAGTGGTTTCCGTCAGCGTTTGGCTACAACAAGAAGGGTGGAAAAGTCAGCTGCGCAGGCGTTGGCGCAGCGCCTCGATCAGGCGATCGATTTCTGTCTCGGTATTGAGCAAGCCAGGGGCGGTGCGCACGACCGGGCCGACATCGCGATCGACCGCATCGACCACGATGCGCTGGCGGTTGAGCTCGGCGGCCACGGCGTCGGCATCCTGGCCCTTGATCCGGAAGAAGGTGAACCCCGCCGAATGCCGGGCGCTACGTGGCGTCACCAGCTCAATGGCGGGTATTTCGGCCAGGCGCTCCTTGAGGTAGTCGTTCAAGCCGTGGATGCGTGCCTCAATCGCGGCCTTGCCGTGTTGCAGGTGCAGCTCGAATGCCTTGCCCAGCGCCCAGCGGTGTTCGAAGGCGTGGTAGCCACCGGGGGTCATGGTGGTGGCGAAGTCTTCGTTTTCCGAGAAGGTCGCGAAGGTTGGCGTCAGGTGCTTGAGCTCGGTGGAGGCGGCGCAGATGATCCCGGTGCCGCGGGGGCCGAACATCCACTTGTGGGTGCCGGAGATGAAGTAGTCGCACTGCAGGTCAGCGAAGCGCATGTCTTCGACGCCAAAGCCATGCACGCCATCGATCACGTAGAGGATGCGCTGGCTATCGTCACGCTTGCCGTTGAGCTCGCGCACCAGTGCGCCGATTTCGCCCACCGGCAGTTTCACGCCGCTGCCTGAGTGCACCCAGGTCATGCCCAGCACCCGGGTCTGCGGGCGGATCGCTGCGGCAATGGTGCCGAGCACCTCGTCGTCGGAGACCTTGGCCGGATCCTGGAACAGGCGCACCTTGCGCACCGGCGTGCCTTCGCGCTGGCTACGGTAGGCGAGGATGTTGCGGGTTGAATAGTGTTCGTGCTCGGTGGTCAGGATCTCTTGCCCAGGCGCCAGGCGCAGGCCGCCGTAGATCAGCCCCAGGCCCTCGGTGGTGCTGCCGGTGAGGGCGATCTGGCGCGGCTTGACCTCCAGGTAGCGAGCGGCCCAGTCGCGAACCTCGGCTTCGCGCTTCCAGTCTTCCTGGGTGTCCCAGTCAACCCAGCGCGCCGGGTGGCGATCGAGCTTGGCCCGGTAGCCCTCGATGGCCTCGCGCACAGGCTTGGGGTGTGAGGTGATGAGGAAATTGGCGAAGTGGGCGTAGTCAGGGTCGAGGTCGAACAGCTGGCGAAAAGCGGCCCACGGGTCGCTGCCGGTGGTTGGCCTTGGGGTGGCCTGGGCCGAGCCCAGCAACTGGCTGGCCAAGGGCAAGCTGGCCGCCAGCAGTCCGGCATGCTTGAGAAAAGTACGGCGATCGTTCATGCAAGGCTCGCAGTTCAACGGGAGGAGGTGGTGGTCGGACGGGCAGCGTGTTGCACCTGCTCCCAGACCCTCAGGAAGTTGCCACCCCAGAGCTTGGTGATGTCGGCCTCCGAGTAGCCCCGGGCGATCAGCTCCGCGGTGACGTTGCGTGCCTGGCTGGCATCGTTCCAGCCGGCGATCCCGCCACCTTCGTTGAAGTCGGAGCTGAGGCCGACATGGTCGATACCGATCTTGCGCACCGCGTAGTCGATGGCGTCGCCATAGTCCTTGAGCGTTGCCTGCGGTTCCTCATCGAGGATGGCGTACAGCGCTTCGGCATACTCGCCGACTTTCTGCTCCGGCCAGCCGGCGATGATCGGGTCGCCGGGCATCAGTGCGTAGGCCTGGTTAGGCAATGGCGGCAGGCTGAAGCGTGCCCGCAGGGCATTGAGCCGATCCTGGGATTTTTCGCTCAGCGGCTTCAGGTAAGTGCCGAAGGCGACGATTTGCACCACGCCGCCGCTGTCCTTGATCAGCTGCATGTCCTTGTCGCTGAGGTTGCGTGGGATATCCACCGCGGCCCTGGGCGCCGAGTGCGAGGCCACCAGCGGGGCGCGGCTGAGCTGGGCGACCTGGCTCAGGGCCTGGTCCGACATCTGTGACACATCGATGATCACGCCCAGGTCATTGAGCCGTTGAACCGCCTGGCGACCCAGGGGGGACAGGCCTCCCAGCGCGTCGACGGTGTCATTGAAAAACGGCAGCGGGCGCGAAGAGTCGGCCCAGCTGTTGTTGCCGACATAGCTGAAGCCGAACATGCGCACACCGCGTGCGGCCCACTTGTCCAGCAGGTCGATGTCATCGCCCAGGGCGTAGGCATTGAGCATGCTGATGAATACCGCGAACTTGCCTTCGCCATGCAGCCGGCGCATGTCCTGCGGGGTATAGGCGATGCCAACCTGGTTGGGGAAGTCGCGGACCATGGCGGTGATGGCGTTGTAGCGTACCTCCTGGGTGTGCCGGGCGGCGTCGACAAAACCGTCGGTAGGGCGGTGCGGGCCATTGTTGCCGGTCCAGGATTCCGGCCAGGCGAAGATCGTCAGTGCGGCGCCGGACAGTCGCCCACGGGCGGCCTTGACCAGGTCGAAGCGCCCCGGCCCGTCCTGGTCGGCTTCATTGCCTTCGGTGCCGAAGCTCAGCGGCAGGGTGATGTGGCTATCAAACGAAATAATCCGTTCCTGCAGATCATTGGCCTGGCGCACCACCTCCTTGGGGTAACCGTCCTTGTCCAGGTAGTACCAGGCGGCAAGCCCGGCACTTACGGTCAGGGTAGTGGCCAGGCTGATGTACAGGGCTTTTTTCCAGCGTGGTGTCGTCATCTCGGTCTCAGTAGGTTCGCCGCAGAGGTTCGGGCTCGAGGCCATTGCTACCTGGAGAGAACGAGCGCAAAGGCAAGAAATTTAGCGCTCGGCGGTGGGCTGGGGGCAGTGTTCGCGTGCGCCTGCGCAGAGGTCGGGCAGGGTTAAATTTTCCCCTGCGCACAACGTTTTAGCCTTCGATGGGCCGTGCTTGCGGCCATAACGACTGGCACAGGTAGTTCAATGACGATTTCCCGACGAGGCTTCATCGCAAGTGTGGCGCTGGCAGGTGTTGCGGTACCTGGAGCGTGGTACGCGCAGCGCCAGCTCACAGCTGATGATGAGTTTCCCGAAACAGCCGGCGAGGCGGTCGTGGAGCTTGCCGATACGCCGGGTCAGCAATTGGGTGATACCTTGCGCGGGATCTGGCGCTGGACCTTGAAGGGCAGCGATGCAGGCCTTGAGGGTCTTGAGCATCAGCCGTTGGAGTTGTTTCTCGATGTTGCCCAGCGCGGCCGGGCCATTCGTGGCTTCCTGGACACGCCCGAGCGCTTGCGCAGTGACCAGCAGCCGCGCTACCGGGTCGTCGGTGACCTGCCTGCAGACAAGCCGGGGACCCTGCGCTGGCGCTTGTTTGCCCTCGACGATGGGGGGCAGCTGCCACGCTATGAGTGTCAGGTGGTGCTGGATGAGGTCTGGGGTGAGTTCGGCAATGCCGGCCCGGCGACCCTCAATGGGCGGATCCTGCGCCTGGATCGGCCACTGGCGTTGCCCGAGCAGGACAACCGCTTCCTGGCCAGCAAGCAGGTGTTTCCCGAGGCGCGCGAGCGCACGGCGCTGTCTGCATCACTGGTCGAGTGGCTGATCACGCCTGAGCATCGACTGTTCCACCAGCTATGGCATGCATCGCGAGACAAGTGGCACAAGCTGGCCAAGGATAAGCATCAGGCGCTACGTGGCCTGGGTTGGCAGCCGGGGCCACGTGAGCGCGAGCGCGACGCCCGTGGTCGGCATAAAGACCGCAATGGCTCGGGGGAAGATTTCCTGTTCATGC
Source organism: Pseudomonas sp. Je.1.5.c (assembly GCF_051129895.1). Classification (NCBI taxonomy): domain Bacteria; kingdom Pseudomonadati; phylum Pseudomonadota; class Gammaproteobacteria; order Pseudomonadales; family Pseudomonadaceae; genus Pseudomonas; species Pseudomonas sp. Je.1.5.c. Next base: position 61,377 of record NZ_JBCPSP010000011.1, on the reverse strand, counting down.
ACCGGCACATGCTCGGCGCGGCGCGGGCCATCCAGGACCTGCCGTCATGGACCCGGTTCCCGCTACCCCAGCCTGAGCTTGAGCGTGATCGACAGGGGTTCGCGCGTTACTTCGACAACCAGGATGGCAATGCCTTGCCCCCGACCTGGCTGGCCTCGGACGATGACGAGTACACCCAGTGGGTCAGGGACATCAAGAGCGCCGAGACCTTTCACGGCAACTTCGAGGTCTGGGAGTCGCGTTACTCGGACCCTCAATACTTGTCCAAACTGACCTTGGGGCAGTTCGGCTCGGAGCTTGAGCTTGGTTTGCATGACTGGTTGCACATGCGCTGGGCTTCGGTGCCGCGCGACCCGGTCAACGGCATGCCGGTGCCGATGGCGCGCACGCCGGATGATTTCGCAGGGCGCTGGTACGGCGCCGAAAACGACTTTCTTGGCGACCCGTTCTCGTCGCATGTGAATCCGGTGTTTTGGCGCTTCCATGGCTGGATCGACGATCGCATCGAGGACTGGTTTCGCGCCCATGAACGTTTCCACCCGGGTGAGGTGGTGCGCGTGCAGGTCAATGGCGTGCCTTGGTTCGCCGCGGGGCGCTGGGTACAGGTGGCCGATCCCTGGTTGGGGCCCGACACCCATGGCTGCAGCAGCGTCCCGGGCTTGCGCCCAGGGCGCAGCGTGGAGATGGACCCGGAAACCATGAAGCTGGCCCTGCGCATCATCTACGCCGACGAAGAGCGCTTTGACGGCCTGCTGCGCAAGGTGCCGCGCCGTCCTTGGTATGCGCGGCACCTGAAGGTCAGGCAACGCTCGCTCTGACCCAGGCGACAGCCACCGATAGGCGCGCTAGCGTGGCGCCTGGGCGGCCTGCCAGCCGCCGCCGAGGGCTTTGTACAGGGCCACGCTGGCCTGCAGTTGGCTCAGCTGCAACTGCGCCTGCTGGTCCTGGGCCTGATACAGGGTGCGTTGGCTTTCCAGCACCGTCAGCAGGGTTTCGGCGCCGGCGGCGTAACGCTGCTGGGCCAGGTCGAAGGCAATGCGCGATTGCTCCACTTCTTGATCCTGCCACTGCCTCTGGCGCTCGACGCCATGGGTGGCATTGAGGGCTTTTTCCACATCGGCGAAGGCGGCGACAATGCTGGCGCGATAGTCTTCGAGCAGCTCTGCTTGCTCGGCCTGCGCCAATTGATGCGAAGCGCGCAGCCGGCCGTTGTTGAAAATGGGTGCGGCAAGACCGGCGGTCAAGGTGTAGTAGGGGCTGCTGAAGACATCGACCAGGGTTCGTGCGCCGCTGCCCAGGTCTGCACCCAAGGTCAGCTTGGGCAGCATGGCTGCCCTGGCGACCTGCACATTGGCGCTGGCAGCGGCCAGGCGCGCTTCGGCGGCGGCGATATCCGGGCGCCGCGCCAGCAACTCGCTGGGCACGCCGCTGCCGATTCGGGGCCAGCGCAGCGCGTTGATCGACCCTTGGCTTTGCCCCAGCTGCTGAACCGGTTGGCCGAGCAAGGTGGCCAGGGTGACGCGGCTGTCTTGCCACTGTTGCTCCAACAGGGGCAGTTGGCGTTCTTGTGCCGCCACCAGGCTACGCTGCTGGGCAAGTTCCAGGCGGGTGGCCGAGCCTGAATTGTGCCGCGCTTGGACCAAGCGCAGGACGTTGCGCGCGTTGTCCAGGTTCAGCCGGGCGATGCGCAGTTGCTCCTGCAGCGCCAGGGTGCTCAGGTAGCTGTTGGCAACCGAGCTGAGCAGGGTCAACTCGACGGTCTGGCGATCGAAACGGCTGGCGTCGAGGCTACGCAGCGCGCTGTCGCGGGCGGCGCGTACACCGCCCCAGAAGTCGATCTCGTAGCTGGCGCTCAGGCGGGCATCGAACGAGGTGCTGGTGCGTTCGCTGCTATCGACATCGAGCTGTTCGTAGCCTTGGCCATGCAGCAGGTGTTGGCGGCTGCTGTCCAGGCCCGCTTGCAGTTCTGGCAGCAGCGGTGCGCCGGCGATCGTCGCCCGCGCTTGGGCTTGCCGCACCCTGGCGGCGGCGGCTGCCAGGTCGTGACTGTCACGCCGGGCGCGTTCGATCAGCTGATCCAGCTCGCTACTGGCAAAGGCTTGCCACCACTGGGCATCGGCAAACCCGCGTGCCGTCTGGTCAGTTGCCGCCTGCCAGGTGGCGGGCGGCTCGATGGCGGCGCTGGGGGCAGGGGGGCTGTTGCAGGCGGCCAGGGACAGGCTTAGGGTCAGCAGACTGATGCGGCTTGGCAATGTCATAGGTTATTCGCTGGTAAGGGCTTTGACCGGGTCGAGGCGGGCGGCCTTGCGGGCAGGCATGAAACCGAACAGCACGCCGGTAATCACGGCGCAGGCAAAGGCGCCGAGGATCGAGGGCAGGGCGAACGCCACCGGGATGCCGGCCAGCATCAGGCCGGCGCCGACGCTCAGCGCCAGGACGATACCGGTCACGCCGCCGACCATCGACAGCATCACCGCCTCACTGAGGAACTGGCGCAAGATGTCGCGCTGACGTGCGCCGGTGGCCATGCGGATACCGATCTCGCGGGTGCGTTCGCGCACCGTCATGAGCATGATGTTCATCACGCCGATCCCGCCCACCAGCAGGGAGATGGCGGCAATCGCGCCGAGCATCAGCGACAGGCTGTTCTGGGTACGGGCCTCGGCCTGGATCAGGGCGGCGTCGTTGGTCAGTTCGAAGTCGTGCTTGCCGTGGTGGCGCTGGCGCAGCAGGTGATCGATGGCGCGCTCGGTTTCGCTTACCCGGCTGGAGTCGGCTGCTGCGATGGTGATGTAGTCCGGGTCACGATGACCCAACAGGCGCATGGCCGCCGACGAGTAGGGTATGACGATTCGCCCGTCACTATCCTGGTCGCCGGAGCTGGCGCCCTTGCCGGCGAGAATGCCGACCACCTGGAACGGCACGTTACCGATCAGCAGGTACTGACCCAGCGGGTTGGCCTGGGGGTCGAGCATTTTTTCCCGGACTTTCTGCCCGATCACTGCAACAGCGGCGCCGCTGGCTTCGTCGGCTTCGCTGAAGAAAGCGCCCTCGACCACCGGCCAGTTGAAGATCTCGGGAAACCAGGTGTTGTTGCCCCCCACGTAGAACTGCTGGCTGTTGTTGCCGTGGCGGACCATCATCTTCTCGCCGGTGACCGGCATGATGTGCTTGACCTGGGGCAGTTCCCCGATGGCGGCGACATCGTCCAGGGTGATGGTGCCGGCGGGCTCGCGCAGGGTGGCCGGTGCGCCATTGAGGTAGAGGATGTTCGAGCCGAACGCGGCCATTTGCGCCATGACTTGGCGCTTGCTGCCTTCGCCGACGGCCAGCATCACCACCACCGAGGCAACGCCGATGACGATGCCGAGCAGGGTCAGGGCGGTGCGAAAGCGGTTGATCCACATCACCCGCCAGGCGGCTTGCAGGGCTTCGAGCAGTTCGCCCTTCCAGGCACCGCGCAAGGTGGCGCCGCGGTCCAGGCGCTGGCGTAGCTCCTGCGCTTGCAGGCCGGGGTGACGCGCGCCGGGCAGCCGATCTGCGGCCGAATCACTGAGCATCAGGCCGTCTCGGATCTCGATCACCCGGTGTGCACGGGCCGCCACCTCGCGGTCGTGGGTGATCAGGATGATCACATGGCCTTGGCTGGCCAATTCGTCCAGCAGGGCCATGACTTCGGCGCCGCTCTGGCTGTCCAGGGCGCCGGTGGGTTCGTCGGCGAGGATGATGTGGCCGCCGTTCATCAAGGCCCGGGCAATCGACACGCGCTGTTGCTGGCCGCCGGAGAGCTGGTGGGGGCGGTTGCCGGTGCGGCTGGCCAGGCCCAGGCGCTCGAGCAGGACGCTGGCTCGGCTGTGGCGTTGGGCAGGTGGGATGCCGGCATAGATGGCTGGCATCTCGACGTTTTCCTGGGCTGATCCCGAGGGGATCAGGTGATAGCCCTGGAACACGAAGCCGAAGGCTTCGCGCCTGAGCCAGGCCAACGCGTCGCTGCCCAGCTCGGCAACATCCTTGCCGGCAAAGCGATAGTTGCCGCTGGTGGGTCGGTCGAGGCAGCCGAGGATGTTCATCAGAGTCGACTTGCCGGAGCCGGACGCACCGACAATGGCGACGAACTCGCCAGGGTAGATGCTCAGGCTGACCCCGCGCAGCACCTCGACGGTGGGGGTGTCGAGGCCGCCATAGGATTTGCGGATGTCGCTCAGCTCGATCAGGGGAATTGACATTTATCCTCCACTGGCGCGAGGCGCGCCAATGACCAGTTGCTCGCCTTCGCTCAAGCCATCGAGGATCTGCACCCGCAGCCGGTCGCTTAGGCCAGTGCGCACTTGCCGTTGTTCGATCTTGCCCTGGCGGTTGAGCACCTGGGCCAGGCGCAGGCCGTCGCCATCACTGTCGTCGAGGGCGGCCAACGGCGCCGTGAGGACTTGGCTGGCGTGACCTGCGACAAAGAACACCTGGGTCGTCATCTCAGCCATCAGGGCGCCATCGGGGTTGTCCACGTCCAACAGCACGGTGTACTGGACTACCTGGCTGGCGCTGCCTGCGGAGCTAGCGCTGATCGGGCTACCGCCGCCTTGGCTGGTCTGCTCGAGCGGCTTGGGCGGGATCGGCAAGATCTGCCTGACCGTGCTGGTCCAGCGCCGCTTGCCGCCGGCAAGGGTGGTGAAGTAGGCAGTCATGCCGGGTTTGACCTTGCCGATGTCGGCCTCGGAAACCTGGGCCCAGACGGTCATTGGCGAGAGCTTGGCTATGCGCAGGATCAGGGGGGTCTGCTGTTGGGCGTTGAGGGTCTGGCCCTCGCGGGCATCCACTGCGACCACGGTTCCGTCCATGGGGGCATAGATGCGGGTGTAGCCAAGTTCGGCCTCATCGCTGCGCACGCTGGCCTGGGCCTGGTGGATCTGCGCCTGGTACATGTCGATCCGCGCTTGGGTCACCTTGAGCTGGGCATCGGCGATCTGCAGGTCTTCATCGCGGCTGGCGCCGGCTGCGGCGAGGCTGCGCTGGCGCTGGTACTGCTGGCGAGCCAGCTGGAACTGGGCGCGTTGCTCGGCCAGTTGCGCCTTGAGATTGTCGATCGCAAAACGGGCGGCGTCGAATTTCGCCTGCTGGGTGGAAGGATCGATCTCGACCAGTAGCTGGCCTTGGCGCACCTCATCCCCGGCTTCTACGTGCAGCTTGCGAATCTGCCCGGATGCCTGCGCGCCGACATCGACATAGCGCCTGGGTTGCAAGGTGCCAAGGGCGGTGACGCTGCTCTCTATATCGGCGCGGGTCACGGCGACGGTGCTGACGGGCAGGGCGCCGAAGGGCAGCGCCTGCCACGCCAGCAGGCTGCCCAGGCCAAGCAGGCCCAGGCCGCCGAGGAGGATGCGACGGCGGGTATTGGATGTGCGACTCATGTGGACTTCCAGCCAGAAGGATGGCCACGCGCTGCCAAGTGGATGCGCACGGAGGTCCCAGATAAACGAAGCGCAGTGCAGATGATTTAGCCTAGGCGAGTGCCTGTCTGTTGCTGAGAATCATTATAATTTGTAAGATTCCAGCTTGATATCACTCCTTCGAGCTTTTCCTCCTTCGCCGTTGTGCAGGGACATGCCAGGTGCCGTCGTGGAACATTACTATCGCGAGTTGGTGAGCTTCCTCAGTGCGCGCCTGGGTAATCGTCAGGCGGCGGAAGATGTTATCCATGATGCCTACCTGCGGGTGCTGGAGCGTAACGAGCCTGAGCAGATCGAGAACCCGCGCGCCTTCCTCTATCGCACGGCGATGAACTTGGTGATCGATCGCCATCGGCGCCACCTGGTACGCAAGGCCGAACCGCTGGAGGTGCTCGACCTTGACGAGCGCTGGCACAGCCCGGCCCCGTCCCAGAGCATGCAATTGAACCAGCGTCTGGCGCTGATGCAGCGTGCCTTGGATGAGCTCAGCGCGCCGTGTCGTGACAGTTTTCTGTTGCGTAAACTCGACGGCATGTCGCACCAGCAGATCGCCGAACACCTGGGTATTTCGCGCAGTCTCGTGGAAAAGCACATCGTCAATGCCATGAAGCACTGCCGGGTGCGCATGCGTCAGTGGGAATCCTGAGCAAAACCTGGGCGATGGGCGACAAATCCCGGTGCTGGCGACTTGATTTCTCCGGGTTTCAGGACAACTATCAATGAAGACCCTCTCCAGGCATCGCCCTGGCGATTGCCTGTACTGGCGCAGTATGGTCAGGGAGTTTCCATCACCTTGCTGCCCAGGTTCGATCGATGCCAAACAAATGCATGCGCATCCTCATCGCCGACGAGCACCCCAGCCAACGCTTGCAGCTGGAGAAGATGCTCAATGCCCTGGGTTATTACCGGATCGCCCCGGTAGACAACTTCGATGACCTGCAGCGCCTGGTGCAATGCGCTTTGCAGCCGTTCAACCTGCTGATTGGCAATATAGACCTGGCCAGCCATGCCGGTGTCGACCTGGCGCGTTTTTGCCGGGTCAGCACGCAGATTCAGCACGCCTTGCTGTATCACTCGCAACATCTGAAAGTACCGGCGGTCGCGCAGAGCGAGCGCAAGGCGGTGAGCATCAGCCTGCCCAAGGTGCCAGATAGCGAGGCGCTGGAGTCGTTCATGTCGATCATCGACTTGCCGGTGGTGGTCGGGCAGGTGGCTCTGCCGCCGGGCCTGTCCGGTCATTCGGCCTATCCGCGCCAGCGGCTGAACTTCGCCCAGACGGTATTCAGTCGCTCAAGCTGAACGGCATGCGGCAACAGGCCGCGGGCATTTGCTATCCTCTTGCCCTTTGCCGATCTGCGGACCCCTGCCATGACTGCCATCGATACCGCTCGCCAGCCCCGGTTTACCCGTGGCGACCACCGGACCCTGGGCCTGGCGGCGTTGGGCGGCGCGTTGGAGATCTACGATTTCATCATTTTCGTGTTCTTCGCCCTGACCCTTAGCCAATTGTTCTTCCCGCCTGAGATGCCCGAGTGGCTGCGCCTGCTGCAGAGTTTCGGGATTTTCGTCACCGGTTATCTTGCGCGCCCGTTGGGCGGCATCCTGATGGCGCACTTTGCCGATCATCTGGGGCGCAAGCGGGTGTTCAGCCTGAGCATCGTGATGATGGCCCTGCCATGCCTGTTGATCGGGGTGATGCCGACCTATACCGATATCGGCTACGCGGCGCCGCTGATCCTGTTGGCGTTGCGTATCTTGCAGGGCGCCGCCGTGGGCGGGGAGGTGCCCAGTGCCTGGACCTTTGTCGCCGAGCATGCGCCCGAAGGGCGGCGCGGTTATGCCTTGGGCTTTCTGCAGGCGGGGCTGACCTTCGGTTACCTGCTGGGCGCGCTGACGGCGACCTTGCTGGCGCAACTGTTCAGCCCGCAGGAGATTCTCGATTACGCCTGGCGCTATCCGTTCCTGCTGGGCGGGGTGTTTGGGGTGATCGGCGTGTGGCTGCGCCGCTGGCTGAGCGAGACGCCGGTATTTCTTGCCTTGCGCGAGCGTCGCGAGCAGCCGGTGGCGTTCCCGCTGCGCCAGGTGTTGCGCGAGCATCGCCGGGCGTTGCTGCCGGCGGCGTTGCTGACCTGCGTATTGACCTCGGCGGTGGTGGTGTTGGTGGTGATCACCCCAACCGTGATGCAGCAGCGCTTTGGCATTGCGGCCGGGCAGACCTTTGCCTTGAGCAGCGTTGGCATCGTGTTCTTGAATATCGGCTGCGTGTTGGCCGGGTTGCTGGTCGACCGCCTGGGCGCCTGGCGGGCGCTGAAGATCTACAGCCTGTTGCTGCCTGTTGGGATTGGCGCGCTGTATGCCAGCCTGGTGGGGCAGTGGAGCCTGATCTGGCCGGCCTATGCCCTGGCCGGACTGTGCTGTGGGGTGGTCGGCGTGGTGCCGTCGGTGATGGTCGGGCTGTTTCCGGCGCAGATCCGCGTGTCGGGTATTTCCTTCACCTACAACGTCGCCTACGCCTTGTGGGCCAGTACCACGCCGCTGGCGCTGATTGCCTTGATGCCGTGGAGCCCGTGGGTGTGTGTCGGCTTTTGTCTGCTGATGGGCATGGTCGGCTTGCTTACGGCTCTGTATTTCAAGGGGCGGGAGCGGTTGGTGTTCGATTCGCAGGCGGTGCCGGTCATGTGTGCTGAGAAGTAACGCGGGTGGCGCTCGCTCTCACGAGCGACCTAGACACTTCTGCATGCGTCTCGGCCCACCGCCTTGAGTGCAAAAAAGCCCCCTGACCTCACGGCCAGGGGGCTTTTTCATACAGCGCGCTGCACTTACATGTTCGGGTAGTTAGGCCCACCGGCACCTTCAGGGGTGACCCAGGTAATGTTCTGGGCCGGATCCTTGATGTCGCAGGTCTTGCAGTGCACGCAGTTCTGCGCGTTGATCTGGAAGCGCTTGGCGCCGTCTTCCTGGGTGACCACCTCGTAGACCCCGGCCGGGCAATAGCGCTGGGCCGGCTCGTCGTACAGCGGCAGGTTGCTGGCGATCGGGATGTTCGGGTCGGTCAGCTTCAGGTGGCAGGGTTGTTCCTCTTCATGGTTGGTGCTGGAGAGGAATACCGAGCTGAGCTTGTCGAAACTGAGCTTGCCGTCGGGTTTGGGGTAGTCGATCTTCTTGGAGTCGGCCGCAAGCTTCAGGCAAGCGTAATCGGGCTTGGTGTCGCGCAGGGTGAACGGCAGCTTGCCGCCGAACCAGTTCTGGTCGACATAGTTGAAGGCTGCGCCAAACAGCGGGCCGAACTTATGCATGGCCGGGCCGAAGTTACGGCTGGCGAACAGCTCGTCATGCAGCCAGCTGGCTTTGAATGCGTCAACGTAAGTGGTCAGCGCATCGCCGCCCTCGCTACCGGCGATCAGCGCGTCGGCCACTGCATCGGCGGCGAGCATGCCGGATTTCATCGCCGTGTGGCTGCCTTTGATCTTGGCGAAGTTCAGCGTGCCCAGGTCGCAACCGATCAGCGCGCCACCGTTGAAGACCATCTTGGGCAGCGAGTTGTAGCCGCCCTTACAGATGGCGCGGGCGCCGTAGCTGATGCGCTTGCCGCCTTCGAGGTACTGGCTGATCACCGGGTGGTGCTTGAGTCGCTGGAACTCGTCGAACGGCGACAGGTATGGGTTGGCGTAGGACAGGTCGACGATCAAGCCGACCACCACCTGGTTGTTTTCCAGGTGATACAGGAACGAGCCACCGGTGTTTTCGCTGCTGACCACATCCAGCGGCCAGCCGGCGGTATGCACCACCAGGCCTTGCTCATGCTTGGCCGCGTCGATTTCCCAGATTTCCTTGATGCCGATGCCGTAGTGCTGGATGTCGGATTCGCTGTCGAGGTTGAAGCGCTTGATCAGCTGCTTGCCGATGTGGCCACGGCAGCCTTCGGCAAACAGGGTGTACTTGGCGCGCAGCTCCATGCCTGGGGTGTACAGGCCGTCTTTGGGGTTGCCTTCGCGGTCGACGCCCAAGTCGCCGGTGACGATGCCGCGAACCACGCCGTTTTCATCGAACAGCGCCTCTTGGGCTGCGAAGCCTGGGTAGATTTCCACGCCCAGGTTCTCGGCCTGCTGGGCCAGCCAGCGGCACAGGTTGCCCAGCGAGATGATGTAGTTGCCTTGGTTGTGCATGGTCTTGGGCACGAACAGGTCGGGTACCTTGACCGAACTGCCCTTGTCCTTGAGCACATAGATGTCGTCGCGCTTGACCTCGGTGTTCAGTGGCGCGCCGAGCTCTTTCCAATCGGGGAACAGCTCGTTGAGCGCGCGCGGCTCGAACACCGCACCAGAGAGGATGTGCGCACCGACTTCGGAGCCTTTCTCGACCACGCAGACGCTGATCTCGCTACCGGCTTCGGCGGCCTTCTGCTTCAGGCGGCAGGCGGCGGACAGGCCTGCCGGCCCGGCGCCGACAATGACCACGTCGAATTCCATGTATTCGCGTTCCACTGGTTCTCTCCTACTCAAGGCTCATCGCTGTTGCTTGTCTTGTGGGTTTTATCGGTGGGTCACTCGCAGCTATCTATGCTGTAGCTTTGCGGATGGCGGACTACACCGTTTTGTCTTGGCGCGCATTATATCTACACCACTCGGCGGGTCCAATACAAACGTTTGTTTGAATTTGCCGCAGCCCAGTAAAATCACAGGTACGCGGCTGGAGGCTGGCCGATTTGCCGTATTGACCGGGATGGGTGTTACGGTCAAGATACGAGCGGTTTTACGCTCGCCGTAGGCTGACCGTCGGGCGCAGGTGCACCCCTAAAGACCAGGCGTAGAGCAGGGTTTTGAGGCTAAAACCCGTTGTGTAGTGGAGTTTACACGCCACGACAGAAAATGACTCGCGGGTTTTGCCGGCAGGGTCTGAACAAGACTGATTGGTCACTGTGAAGATCGCTCGCCCCGCAACGTTTTTAGAGGTGCCCTTGTACCCACGCGCAATCGCCGGGCCAGCCCCAGGCGACATTCTTTTCACCGGAGAGTAACGAGGAATCCATGAAGGTTCTTGTAGCTGTCAAACGAGTGGTCGACTACAACGTCAAGGTTCGCGTCAAGGCGGACAACTCCGGCGTCGACCTTGCAAACGTCAAGATGTCCATGAACCCCTTCTGCGAAATCGCCGTGGAAGAAGCCGTGCGCCTGAAAGAGAAGGGCGTTGTGACCGAGATCGTCGCCGTCGCCGTCGGCCCGACCGCAGCCCAGGAGCAACTGCGCACCGCGCTGGCGCTGGGTGCTGATCGCGCCATCCTGGTCGAGACCAGCGACGAGCTGAACTCGCTGGCCGTGGCCAAGGCGCTCAAGACCCTGGTCGACAAGGAGCAGCCACAGCTGGTGATCCTCGGCAAGCAGGCCATCGACAGTGACAACAACCAGACCGGCCAGATGCTGGCGGCGCTGACGGGCTACGCCCAAGGCACCTTCGCCTCCAAGGTCGAAGTGGCTGGCGACAAGCTCAACGTCACCCGTGAAATCGATGGCGGCCTGCAGACCGTTGCGCTCAACCTGCCAGCGATCGTCACCACCGACCTGCGTCTGAACGAGCCGCGCTACGCGTCGCTGCCCAACATCATGAAGGCCAAGAAGAAGCCGCTGGAAACCGTGACTCCAGACGCGCTGGGCGTTTCCACCGCCTCCACCACCAAGACCCTGAAAGTTGAAGCGCCGGCTGCTCGCAGCGCTGGCATCAAGGTCAAGTCGGTGGCCGAACTGGTCGAGAAACTGAAGAACGAGGCGAAGGTAATCTAAATGACTATCCTGGTTGTCGCTGAATACGAAAACGGTGCCGTTGCCCCGGCTACCCTGAACACTGTCGCCGCTGCTGCCAAGATCGGTGGCGATGTCAATGTGCTGGTCGCAGGCCAGAACGTCGGTGGCGTCGCTGAGGCTGCGGCCAAGATCGCTGGCGTGGCCAAGGTACTGGTTGCCGATAACGCAGCCTACGCCCACCTGCTGCCGGAAAACGTCGCGCCGCTGGTAGCTGAGCTGGCCAAGGGCTACAGCCACGTGCTGGCCCCCGCCACCACCAACGGCAAGAACATCCTGCCACGCGTTGCTGCGCTGCTCGATGTCGACCAGATCTCCGAGATCATCTCGGTTGAATCGGCCGATACCTTCAAGCGTCCGATCTACGCCGGTAACGCCATTGCCACCGTGCAATCGAGCGCTGCGGTCAAGGTCATCACCGTGCGTACCACCGGCTTCGACGCTGTCGCCGCCGAGGGTGGTTCGGCTGCGGTCGAAGCGGTTGCCTCGGCGCACGATGCGGGCAAATCGGCGTTCGTCGGTGAAGAGCTGGCCAAGTCCGACCGTCCTGAACTGACCGCTGCCAAGATCGTCGTTTCCGGCGGTCGTGGCATGGGCAACGGTGACAACTTCAAGCACCTGTATGCCCTGGCCGACAAGCTTGGCGCCGCAGTCGGTGCTTCGCGCGCCGCGGTCGACGCAGGTTTTGTGCCCAACGACATGCAGGTCGGCCAGACCGGCAAGATCGTCGCCCCGCAGCTGTACATCGCGGTCGGCATCTCCGGCGCAATCCAGCACTTGGCCGGCATGAAGGATTCCAAAGTGATCGTTGCGATCAACAAGGATGAAGAGGCGCCGATCTTCCAGGTGGCTGACTACGGCCTGGTCGCGGACCTGTTCGAAGCCGTTCCAGAGCTGGAAAAGCTGGTCTGATTCGCCTGCTTCACTTATAAAGAAGCCCGGCCCTCATCGAGGGTCGGGCTTTTTTTATGGCTGCAAGGAGTAGCGCATGAAGTATCGCGGAACGGGCCCGCTGCTGGCTTGCCTGGCGGCGTTGCTGTCGCCGCTGGCGATGGCGGCGGGTAAATGCGAGCGCCTGGTGGCGACCGGCAGCCCGGATGCTCCCCCCTATTCCTGGCAAGACCCAAAAGACCCTCGCCATCTGATCGGCGCCAATGTCGATTTGCTGCGCCAAGTTGCCAGTGAGCTGGGGGTGACGGTCGAAGTGCTACATGCCGGCAAGCGCGATCAGGCCTTGGAAGAAGTGCGCAGCGGGCGCATGGACCTGTTGCTCGACACGCCCATGCAAGTGCAGCAGCTGACCGCACTGGACTACATCCATCCGCCCCTGCAACTGAACGAATACCTGGTGTGGACTCGCCACGATGGCAATGTGCAGTTCGACGGCCCGGCGGACCTGGCCCAGTACCAGGGCAGCCTGTCCGAGCGCGCTCGGCTGACGCCGGCCTTCGATGCCTTCGCCAAGGCCCAGCTCAAGCTGACGCCGTCGCAGAACCTGACCCAGGCATTCCAGAAGCTGGTGCTGGGCCAGGTCGATTATGTGCTGGCTGGCCGCTACTCGGGCATGGCCATGGTGCAGGGGCTGGGCATGGCCAATGACCTGATCGCCCGCGGCCTGCCGGTGGATCGGCCGGGCTTGTACCTGGCGCTGTCGCACAATTCGGCCTGCAACGACAGCTGGTTGCGCGGACAACTGGCTAAAAAGCTGACAGAATTGCCGATCTCCGGTGCGTCCGAGGCTGTCCTGCAACGTAATGTCGAGCGCTGGAAGGCGCAGATGCAGGCGCCGCTGGACGCCCCCAAACAGTAGGAAGATTGCGTTGAGAATCCAACCCTTGATTCTGGCGATGGCCGCACTCGGCCTGGCCGGTTGCGCCAATGACCCGGCGCCCAATGAACAGTTGCGCCTGTCCGAGCAGGCGCTGGAACAGGCCAAGGCGGTCGGCGCCACCGAGCAGGTGCCCGAGCTCAAGCTGGCCGAAGACAAGCTGGCCCGAGCCAAGAGCAACTTGGCCACCGAAGACCATCGCGATGCGCGCATGCGCGCCGAACAGGCTGAGCTCGATGCACGCCTGGCCGAGGCGCGGGTGCTGACCCACAAGAGCGAGGAGCAGCTCGAACTGCTGCAGTCGCGCGTCAAACGCTTGCGCAAACAGCTGGAGGTGCAGCCATGATGCGCTTCAAGCCAATGGCCGCGCTGACCTTGCTGGCCCTGGTCGGCTTGCAGGGCTGCGCCAGTCAGCGTAGCGAGTCGGCCCTGGATGAGGCCAGTGCAGCGTTCCAGAAGGTCAAGGACGATTCCAATGTGCTGCGCAGTGCGCCGCGTGATGTGATCCGTGCCGGTGAGTCGTTGGCCCGGGCCGAGCGCCTGTCCAGCTACATCGGCACCGGTGCCGATGTGCGTCACTACGCCTACCTGAGCCAGCGCTACAGTGAGATTGCCGCTGAGCATGCCAAGCTTGCGCTCAACCAGGAGCGGATCGCCAAGCTCGACCTGGATCGCCAGCGCCTGCAACTGGCCCTGCGCGAGGCCAAGTTGGCCAGCGTGCAGCAACAAGGCAAGTGGGTTGAGGCGCAAATCGCTGCGCTGGCCTCCGAGCAGACCGATCGTGGCTTGGTGATGACCCTGGGCGATGTGTTGTTCGATACCGGACGGGCGGATCTGAAGAATTCGGCTAGCCGCACCGTTCTCAAGTTGGTGCAGTTCCTTCAACTCAATCCGCGTCGAGTGGTGCGAATCGAAGGCTACACCGACAGCACCGGTACGGCGCAAGACAATCTCAAATTGTCGCGTGATCGTGCCCAGTCGGTGGCGGACATGCTGGTCGACCTGGGGGTCGATGAAAAGCGTATCCAGGTCGAGGGCTATGGCGATCAATATCCGATCGAAGCCAATGCCTCGGAGCGGGGCAGGGCGCAGAATCGCCGGGTTGAGATCGTTTTCTCTGACGATAAAGGCAAGCTCGCCGCCCCGCGGTGATCTTGGAGCAGGGTGGGGCGCCTGGCGCCCCTTTGCGGCAGCTCGCCGCGACAAGACGCCTCCCGCCTCGGTTGTTCTGAGCACGACATCGGCGCTTCGAGGCGCTGGTCACGCCACTGTGTTGTCGACTATTCTGCAATCTGTCCCAGTACACTTTGCAACTGTTCCGGTACTCTGCCTCTCAGTGTGTCGCACAACAACAACGACCTGTCCGCGCTTCGAGAACACCGTCATGACCAACCTGCTGCTCTACCAGCGCATCGCCCAGCAACTGGCCGATGACATCCGTCGCGGTGTCTACCAGCCAGGCGAACGCGTGCCCTCCGTGCGCAAGATGAGCGCCCAGCTCAATGTCAGCCATGCCACGGTGTTGCAGGCCTACGCCAACCTCGAAGATCAGGGCTTGATCCGCGCCCGGCCGCAGTCTGGCTACTACGTGCACCAGACTCCCGCCCTGACCGCGCAGACCCCGGATATCGCCCGGGTCGAGCGCCCCGGGTTGGTCACACGTGCCAGCATCATTCAGCAAGTGCTGACCGAGGCCCGTCGCGATGGCGTGTTTCCGTTCGGCGCGGCGGTGCCGCACGTGGATTACCTGCCGGTCAGGGCGCTGCATCAGCAGTTGGCCAAGGTCACCCGCTTTCATAGCCCGCGGGCGTTCAGTTACATGTTCAGCCCCGGCTTTGAGCCACTGCGCCGGCAAATTGCTATTCGCATGCGTGATGCCGGGGTGCTGGTCGATCCGCGTGAAGTGATCGTCACCCATGGCTGTGTCGATGCCTTGCAGATGTCGTTGCGGGTACTGACCCGGCCGGGTGATCTGATCGCTGCTGAGTCGCCGACTTATTATGGTTTGCTGCAATTGGCCGACTTGTTGGGCCTGAAAGTCATCGAGATCCCCAGTGATCCGTCCACCGGGATCAGCCTGGAAGCCTTGCAGCTGGCGGCTAACCAGTGGTCGATCAAGGCCTTGGTGTTGACCGCGCGCTTGAGTAATCCGCTCGGCGGCACCATCCCTGAAGAGCGCCAGAAGCAACTGCTGCGCCTGGCATCGGATTTCGACATCCAGATCGTCGAGGACGATATCTACGGCGAGCTGATGTTCGAGCAGGGTCGGACCAAGGCGCTCAAGGCCTTCGATCGCCTCGATCGGGTGATCTATTGCTCAAGCTTTTCCAAGACCTTGTCGCCGGGTGTGCGGGTAGGCTGGATGATCGCTGGGCGCTATCAGGCCGAGATCCAGCGCTTGCAGACCTTCACTACCCACTCAGCTTGCAGTGTGACGCAGATGGGGGTGGCGGCCTATCTGGAGAACGGCGGCTATGATCGCCATCTGCGCTTCATTCGCCAGGAATACCGCAAGAACCTCAGCGCTTATCAGCTGGCGGTGCAGCAGCACTTCCCTGAAGGTACCCAGATGACCCGGCCTACCGGTGGCTTCATTTTGTGGGTCAGCCTGCCAGGGCGGGTCAATACCCAGGACTTGCACGTGCGTGCGCTGGAGCAGGGCATCAGCATTGCGCCTGGGCTGATCTTCAGCAATACCGAGCAATTCAACCACTGTATTCGCCTGAACTGCGGTATTCCGTGGAACAAAGAGGCGGAGCGCGCGGTGATCACCCTTGGCTTGCTGGCCCATCAGTTGTGCAAGGAATCGACCGGCTCGCTGTTCTAGGCGTTGTGCGCAATGTCGCCCAATGGTGACTTTTCGCACAAAGCCTGTCTTGCCAGATGCGGGCGGAACAGACAGCATACGCATCTTTATGCCAGTACCTGATGTCCATGAAAGCGCTTCGCTCTTTTGCCCTGTTGCTCTGTCTTGCGCCGCTGTGCCTCTCCAGCGGTATGTTGCAGGCTGCCCAGCCGCAAACCAAGGCGGCAGCGGCCAAGAGTGCCCCGGCCAAGCCCGCGAAAAAGCCTATCGCGACCAAGACTAACAAGTCCCCGGTCAAGGCTGTCAGTCGCAACAAGGCCAAGCCTGCGGCCAAGGCAAAACGTAAGGCGGTCAGCAAGGCGGTGGCCAAGCCGCTGCCCAAGCCCAAGCTCGACCTGAGTCTGCCCCTGGAAATGGTCAATCAGCTCGAGCCCAACGTGAATACCTCGAAATCCACCGGCAAATCACGGCGCAAGCCTTTGCTGCCGTCGATGTTCCCGCAGACCCCGCCGGTCGATGACAGCCCGTTCCAGCTCAATGGCCGGCTGATCAGCAACGAAATGCAGCTGCAGCTGCGCAATGACAGTCGCCATGATGTCGAAGGGGCGGCCATCGATTTTGAGTTTCGCCAGTAGCCGGAACTGACTGCCAGGTCACGGCAATTTCATCCGGTCAACAATTTCAAACGTATGTTTGAGCGGTTACTATCCAGGGACGTTCGTCCCGTTTCGTTCCAGGGAGTCCTGTTTTCATGAAATGCCGAGAGGGTTGCGGCGCCTGCTGCATTGCCCCTTCCATCAGTTCGCCGATGCCGCGCATGCCCAACGGCAAGCCGGCCGGGGAGCGTTGCCTGCATCTGACTGCGCAGAATCTTTGCGAGCTGTTCGGCCGACCTGAGCGCCCCGCGGTGTGCGGTGGCTTCAAGGCGGATGTGGAAGTGTGTGGCAGTGACAGTGATGAGGCGATCAGATTACTCGGTTGGCTGGAGCAGATGACGGCGGCGTGATTGGCTGGATCTTCGACAACAAGGATAAAGATGATGAGATCGTTCAAGCGTATTGCACTGCTGTGTGGCATGGGTGTCCTGCTGGCGCCTGCCGCCTGGGCCGAGAACTGGCAGGTGGCCAAGGACGAGGAGGGCATCAAGGTGTCCCTCAGTGAGGTCGCAGGCTCCAAGTACAAGGCGTATCGCGGGGTGACCGTGATCAAGGCGCCGTTGGCCAAGGTCAAGGCGTTGCAGGAGGATGTGGTTGGGGCCTGCGCCTGGATTCACGAGTGCAAGTCGCAGAAACTGCTCAAGCACGAAGGTGACCAGAGCTGGACCTATACCCAGTTCAATACGCCGTGGCCAGTAACCCCGCGCGACTCGATCCTGCAAGTGACCACGATTCAAGAGGCGGACGGCAGCTTGACCCGTAAGCTGGAAGAGAAACCGCAGTACCTCCCTGAAGAGCAGGGCTATGTGCGGGTGGCCAAGGTCGAGGGTTTCTGGAAGCTGGTGCCCCAGGGTGACAGCACTGAGGTGACCTACCAGGTGCATACCGAGCCAGGTGGCAGCGTGCCGGCGATGGTGGCCAACAAGTTCGTGGTCGATGCGCCGTTCAATACGCTCAAAGCGCTGCGTGAGCGCGCTGAGAAGCCCTGAGACGGGGCTGCGAACCGGACGAACAAAAAAGGCTGCCCGAGGGCAGCCTTTTTGCGTTCAGCTCGATGAGCTTACTTGCGATCCGTCAGGTTGACGATGTCACGCTGCGGTTCGCCAGTGTACAGCTGGCGCGGGCGGCCAATCTTGTACGGGCTGGAGAGCATTTCTTTCCAGTGCGAGATCCAGCCCACAGTACGTGCCAGGGCGAAGATCACGGTGAACATGCTGGTTGGAATGCCGATCGCCTTGAGGATGATCCCCGAGTAGAAGTCGACGTTCGGATACAGCGAGCGCTCGATGAAGTACGGATCGGTCAGGGCGATCTCTTCCAGGCGCATGGCCAGTTGCAGCTGCGGGTCGTTCTTGATGCCCAGCTCGCGCAGGACTTCGTCGCAGGTCTGCTTCATGACGGTGGCGCGCGGGTCGCGGTTCTTGTAGACCCGGTGACCGAAGCCCATCAGCTTGAACGGATCGTTCTTGTCCTTGGCCTTGGCGATGAACTTGTCGATGTTGGACACATCGCCGATCTCATCGAGCATGGTCAGTACGGCTTCGTTGGCGCCGCCGTGTGCCGGGCCCCACAGTGCGGCGATGCCGGCTGCGATACAGGCGAACGGGTTGGCACCGGAAGAGCCGGCCAGACGTACGGTCGAGGTGGAGGCGTTCTGCTCGTGGTCGGCATGGAGGATGAAGATCCGGTCCATTGCCTTGGCCAGCACCGGGCTGATCGGTTTGATCTCGCACGGGGTGTTGAACATCATGTGCAGGAAGTTCTCCGCGTACGACAGGTCGTTGCGCGGGTACATCATCGGCTGGCCCATGGAGTACTTGTAAACCATCGCGGCCAGGGTCGGCATCTTGGCGACCAGGCGCACCGCGGAGATTTCGCGGTGTTGCGGGTTATTGATATCCAGGGAGTCGTGGTAGAACGCCGAGAGGGCGCCAACCACACCGCACATCACCGCCATTGGGTGAGCGTCGCGGCGGAAACCGTTGAAGAAGGACTTCAGCTGCTCGTGGACCATGGTGTGGTTTTTCACGGTGCTGACGAACTGGGCCTTCTGCTCAGCGTTCGGCAGTTCGCCGTTGAGCAGCAGGTAGCAGGTTTCGAGGTAGTCCGATTTCTCGGCGAGTTGTTCGATCGGGTAGCCGCGGTGCAGCAGGACACCCTTGTCGCCGTCGATATAGGTGATCTTCGACTCGCACGAGGCAGTCGCCATGAAACCAGGGTCGAAGGTGAAGTGACCGGTAGCCCCCAACCCGCGGACGTCGATTACATCGGGACCAACGGTGCCGGTTAAAATGGGCAGCTCGACGGGGGCAGCGCCCTCGATGACCAACTGCGCTTTTTTGTCAGCCATGTGGCCTCCTATTAATGCTAGAAATCATCAGACAGACCCCCCACGCAGGGCCCGCACCACTATAGAGGGATAAATTCGAATGTCAATTTGCCTAAAGGCTGGTTGAAATGCCCTCTAAGCCCTGATTTTTCACGAAATTGTCGCCCATTTACGCCTTTTGCTCGCTAAAGGCAATGCGCTATTTGGGCTAGCCCCTCACGTTGTCATAAGCAGCCTAACTGTCTATACTCGGCAGCCGACCGCCAGGGGCTTGCAAGCCCGACCTGATGGGGGTCGCCGTTCTCTGGGTGGTGGGTACCTGACCAGTACACTTACCAACAACTTTGCCCTGTTAGCTAGGGGCTCTTCAGTGTGAAAAAAGCCGTGAAAAGCCAACGACCTGTAAACCTAGACCTAAGGACCATCAAGCTCCCTGTCACCGCATACACGTCCATTCTTCACCGTATCTCCGGTGTCATCCTCTTCGTGGGTATTGCCATCATGCTTTATGCATTGGGCAAGTCGCTCGGATCCGAGGAAGGCTTCGCTGAGGTGAAAGCGTGTCTGACCAGCCCGCTGGCCAAGCTGGTGACCTGGGGCCTGCTATCCGCCCTGCTGTATCACCTGGTGGCAGGCGTGCGCCACCTGATCATGGACATGGGCATCGGTGAGACGCTGGAAGGCGGCAAACTGGGCTCGAAAATCGTGATTGTCATCTCCGTGGTGGTGATCGTTCTGGCGGGAGTTTGGGTATGGTAACCAATGTCACGAACCTGTCGCGTTCGGGCCTCTATGACTGGATGGCGCAGCGCGTTTCTGCGGTCGTTCTCGCGGCTTATTTCATTTTCCTGATCGGCTACCTGGTGGTGCACCCGGGCATTGATTACGCCCAGTGGCACATCCTGTTCTCCAACAACGCGATGCGTATCTTCAGTCTGTTGGCCCTGGTGGCCCTGGGCGCTCACGCCTGGGTCGGCATGTGGACCATCGCCACTGACTACCTGACGCCAATGGCGTTCGGCAAGTCGGCGACTGCGATTCGTTTCCTGTTCCAGGCGGTATGCGGCGTTGCAATGTTCGCGTACTTCGTCTGGGGTGTGCAGATTCTCTGGGGTATCTGATCCATGGCTAGCATTCCAACCATTTCCTTCGACGCCATCATCATCGGTGGCGGCGGCGCCGGCATGCGCGCAGCGCTGCAGCTGGCCCAGGGCGGTCACAAGACTGCCGTCGTGACCAAGGTCTTCCCGACCCGTTCGCACACTGTATCCGCCCAGGGCGGCATCACCTGCGCCATCGCTTCGGCCGACCCGAACGATGACTGGCGCTGGCACATGTACGATACCGTCAAGGGTTCCGACTACATCGGTGACCAGGACGCTATCGAATACATGTGTCAGGAAGGCCCGGCTGCGGTCTTCGAGCTGGACCACATGGGCCTGCCGTTCTCGCGTACCGAAACCGGCCGTATCTACCAGCGTCCGTTCGGTGGTCAGTCCAAGGACTTCGGTAAAGGTGGCCAGGCCGCCCGTACCTGTGCTGCTTCCGACCGTACTGGTCACGCGCTGCTGCACACCCTGTACCAGGGCAACCTGAAAGCCGGTACCACCTTCCTCAACGAGTACTACGCCGTTGACCTGGTGAAGAATCAGGAAGGCGCCTTTGTCGGTGTGATCGCAATCTGCATCGAAACCGGCGAAACCATGTACATCAAGTCCAAGGCCACCGTTCTGGCCACTGGCGGTGCGGGCCGTATCTACGCCTCCACCACCAATGCCCTGATCAATACCGGTGACGGTATCGGCATGGCCCTGCGTGCCGGTGTACCGGTGCAGGACATCGAGATGTGGCAGTTCCACCCGACCGGCATCGCCGGCGCCGGTGTACTGGTCACCGAAGGTTGCCGCGGTGAAGGTGGTTACCTGATCAACGCCCACGGCGAGCGCTTCATGGAGCGTTACGCGCCGAACGCGAAAGACCTGGCCGGCCGCGACGTTGTCGCCCGTTCCATGGTCAAGGAAATCATCGCCGGCAACGGCGTGGGCCCGAACAAGGACCACGTACTGCTGAAGCTGGACCACCTGGGCGAGGAAGTGCTGCACAGCCGCCTGCCAGGTATCTGCGAACTGTCCAAGACCTTCGCCCACGTCGACCCGGTCGTCGCTCCGGTTCCGGTTGTCCCGACCTGCCACTACATGATGGGTGGCGTTGCCACCAACATCCATGGCCAGGCCATCACCATGGACGAAGAAGGCAAGGATCACATCATCCCAGGCCTGTTCGCCGTAGGTGAAGTGGCGTGCGTATCGGTTCACGGTGCCAACCGCCTGGGCGGCAACTCGCTGCTCGACCTGGTGGTGTTCGGTCGTGCTGCCGGCCTGCACCTGGAGAAGGCGCTGAGCGACGGCATCGAGCATCTCGACGCCAGCGACACCGACATCGAAGTTGCCCTGAACCGCCTGAACAAACTCAACGAGCGCTCCACTGGCGAAGACGTTGCCAGCCTCAAGCGCGAGCTGCAGAGCTGCATGCAGAACTACTTCGGTGTATTCCGTACTGGCGAATACATGCAGAAGGGTATCGAGCAGCTGGCTGGCCTGCGTGACCGCATCGCCAACGTGAAGATCAACGACAAGTCCCAGGCCTTCAACACCGCGCGTATCGAAGCGCTGGAGCTGCAGAACCTGCTGGAAGTCGCCGAAGCTACCGCCATCGCGGCCGAAGCCCGTAAAGAGTCGCGCGGCGCTCACGCCCGTGAAGACTTCGAAGACCGTGACGACGAAAACTGGCTGTGCCACACCCTGTACTACCCGGGTGAGAAGCGCGTTGCCAAGCGCGGCGTCAACTTTGCGCCGAAGACCGTTCCGGCCTTCGAGCCAAAAATCCGGACTTACTAAGGGTGGCTGCTATGTTGAAAGTCGAAGTTTATCGTTACAACCCCGACACCGACTCGGCGCCCAAGATGGAGTCGTTCGACGTCGATACCGGCGGCAAAGACCTGATGGTGCTGGACGTGTTGGCACTGATCAAGGAAAAGGACGAGGGTTTCTCGTACCGTCGCTCCTGCCGTGAAGGCGTGTGCGGTTCCGATGGCATGAACATGAACGGCAAGAACGGCCTGGCCTGCATCACCCCGCTGTCGGGCGTGGTCAAGGGCAACAAGCTGATTCTGCGTCCGCTGCCAGGCTTGCCGGTCATTCGTGACCTGGTGGTCGATATGAGCATCTTCTACAAGCAGTACGAGAAGGTGAAGCCATTCCTGCAGAACGACACCCCGGCTCCGGCCATCGAGCGTCTGCAGTCGCCGGAAGATCGCGACAAGCTGGACGGTCTGTACGAGTGCATCCTGTGCGCTTGCTGCTCGACTTCCTGCCCGTCGTTCTGGTGGAACCCAGACAAGTTCCTCGGTCCAGCTGCTCTGCTGCAGGCTTATCGCTTCCTGGCCGACAGCCGTGACACCAAAACCCAGGAGCGCCTGGCGTCCCTGGATGACCCGTTCAGCGTATTCCGCTGCCGCGGGATCATGAACTGCGTAAACGTTTGCCCGAAAGGTCTGAACCCTACCAAGGCAATCGGTCACGTACGTAACATGCTGCTGCAAAGCGGCACCTGATTCAAAGCTGTTGCAAGTGCAAGACACCAAGGCGCGGGTGGTGAGCCCGCGCTGAGGTGAAACCCGAGCAAGGGCCCACAAAGCCCGCGCTCATTACCTATGAAGATATGAGACCAGCAGGGGCTTTCCGGGCTGGTACCCGGAAAATCTGCAGGATCCTCGGTGGCGTGGTTAGTCGCTGTTCTCGGGCTTTCTCATGTGTGCTGAGGCGCTTGCCGATCCGTCCCCGAACGAGGGTGACCAAGCATGCAAGAAAGCGTGATGCAGCGCATGTGGGAAAGCGCCCACCTTTCAGGTGGTAACGCTGCATATGTGGAAGAGCTCTACGAGCTCTACCTGCACGACCCTAACGCTGTGCCAGAAGAGTGGCGCACCTACTTCCAGAAGTTGCCCGCCGACGGCAGCACCGCTACCGATGTATCGCACTCGACAATCCGCGACCATTTCGTACTGCTGGCGAAGAACCAGCGCCGCGCCCAACCGGTTTCCGCCGGGAGCGTGAGCAGTGAACACGAGAAGAAGCAGGTTGAAGTTCTGCGACTGATCCAGGCCTATCGTATGCGCGGCCATCAAGCTGCCAAGCTCGACCCCTTGGGGTTGTGGCAGCGTCCTGCGCCCGTAGACCTGTCGATCAATCACTACGGCTTGACCAATGCCGATCTTGATACGACCTTCCGTGCCGGCGACCTGTTCATCGGCAAAGAGGAAGCGAGCCTACGCGAAATCCTCGATGCGCTGCAGAAGACATATTGTCGCACCATCGGCGCCGAGTTCACCCACATCGTCGATTCCGAGCAGCGCAGCTGGTTCCAGCAGCGTCTGGAAAGCGTGCGTGGGCGTCCGGAATTTTCCGCCGATGTGCAAACGCACCTGCTTGAGCGCGTGACCGCAGGCGAAGGCTTGGAAAAATACCTGGGCACCAAGTACCCAGGCACCAAGCGCTTCGGTCTTGAAGGCGGCGAAAGCCTGATCCCGATGCTGGACGAAATGATCCAGCGCTCCGGCTCCTACGGCACCAAGGAGGTCGTGATTGGCATGGCCCACCGCGGCCGCCTGAACGTGCTGGTCAACACCTTCGGCAAGAACCCGCGCGAGCTGTTCGACGAGTTCGAAGGCAAGAAGATGAACGAGCTGGGCTCCGGTGACGTGAAGTATCACCAGGGCTTCTCCTCGAACGTGATGACCACCGGTGGCGAAGTTCACCTGGCCATGGCGTTCAACCCGTCCCACCTGGAAATCGTATCGCCAGTGGTCGAGGGTTCGGTGCGCGCCCGTCAGGACCGCCGCAACGACACCGTTGGCGACAAGGTGCTGCCGATCTCGATCCACGGCGACGCGGCCTTCGCCGGCCAAGGCGTGGTCATGGAAACCTTCCAGATGTCGCAGACCCGCGGTTTCAAGACCGGCGGTACCGTGCACATCGTGATCAACAACCAGGTCGGTTTCACCATCAGCAACCCGCTGGACTCGCGTTCCACCGAGTACGCCACCGACGTTGCCAAGATGATTCAAGCGCCAATCCTGCACGTCAACGGTGACGATCCGGAAGCGGTGCTGTTCGTGACCCAGCTGGCCATCGATTACCGCATGCAGTTCAAGCGTGACGTGGTCATCGACCTGGTCTGCTACCGTCGTCGCGGCCACAACGAGGCCGACGAGCCCAACGGTACCCAGCCGCTGATGTATCAGCAGATCAGCAAGCAGCGCACCACCCGTGAGCTGTATGCCGAGGCGCTGATCCAGGCCGGTCGCATCGACGCCGAGCGCGCTCAGGCCAAGATCGACGAGTACCGCAACGCCCTGGACAACGGCCTGCATGTGGTCAAGAGCCTGGTCAAGGAGCCGAACCGCGAGCTGTTCGTCGACTGGCGTCCATACCTGGGCCATGCCTGGACCGCGCGTCACGACACCCGTTTCGACCTCAAGACCCTGCAGGACCTGTCGGCCAAGCTGCTTGAGCTGCCGGAAGGCTTCGTCGTTCAGCGTCAGGTCGCGAAGATCTACGAAGATCGCCAGAAGATGCAAGCCGGTGGCTTGCCGATCAACTGGGGTTATGCAGAGACCATGGCCTACGCCACCCTGCAGTTCGAAGGTCACCCGATCCGCATGACCGGCCAGGACATCGGCCGTGGCACCTTCTCGCACCGCCACGCGGTGCTGCACAACCAGAAGGACGCCAGCACCTACGTGCCGCTGCAGAACCTGTTCCCGGGCCAGCCGCGCTTTGACCTGTACGACTCCTTCCTCTCGGAAGAAGCAGTACTGGCCTTCGAATACGGCTACTCGACCACCACGCCAAACGCGCTGGTGATCTGGGAAGCCCAGTTCGGCGACTTCGCCAACGGTGCGCAAGTGGTGATCGACCAGTTCATCACCAGTGGCGAGCACAAGTGGGGCCGTCTGTGCGGTCTGACCATGCTGCTGCCGCACGGCTACGAAGGCCAGGGTCCTGAGCACTCCTCGGCGCGTCTGGAGCGTTACCTGCAGCTGTGCGCTGAGCACAACATCCAGGTCTGCGTACCGACCACCCCAGCCCAGATCTACCACCTGCTGCGTCGCCAGGTGATCCGTCCGCTGCGTAAGCCGCTGGTGGTCCTGACGCCGAAGTCGCTGCTGCGCCACAAGTTGGCCATCTCGACGTTGGAAGACCTGGCCGAAGGCTCGTTCCAGACCGTGATCCCGGAAATCGACACGCTCGATCCGGCCAAGGTCGAACGCATCGTCCTGTGCAGCGGCAAGGTCTACTACGATCTGCTGGAAAAACGCCGTGCCGAAGGCCGCGAAGACATCGCCATCGTGCGTATCGAGCAGCTGTATCCGTTCCCTGAGGACGACCTGGTGGAAATCCTTGCCCCGTACAGCAACCTCAAGGCTGCAGTGTGGTGCCAGGAAGAGCCGATGAACCAGGGCGCCTGGTACAGCAGCCAGCACCACATGCGCCGTATCCTGGGCCGCCACAACAAGGCACTGGTCCTGGAATACGCCGGCCGCGACGCTTCCGCCGCGCCAGCCTGTGGTTACGCATCGAAGCACGCCGAGCAGCAAGAGAAACTGCTGCAAGACGCCTTCACTGTTTAATGCTTTCGCGCACCTGAAACCGAATTTAAGGAAACACTGATAATGGCTATCGAGATCAAAGCCCCAACCTTCCCGGAATCGGTTGCCGATGGCACCGTTGCCACCTGGCACAAACAGCCGGGCGAAGCCGTCAAGCGTGACGAGCTGATCGTCGACATCGAGACCGACAAAGTCGTTCTGGAAGTGCTGGCTACCGCTGACGGCGTGCTGGGCGCAATCGTCAAGGGCGAGGGCGACACCGTCCTGTCCGATGAAGTCCTGGGCTCGATCGTTGAAGGCGGCGCTGCTGCCGCTGCGCCTGCTGCCGCCCCGGCTGCCGGCGCCGCTGCTCCGGCCGCTGCTGCCGATGCTGGCGAAGACGATCCAGTTGCTGCGCCTGCCGCACGCAAACTGGCTGAAGAAAACGGCATCGACCTGGCTTCGATCGCTGGCACTGGCAAAGGCGGTCGCGTCACTAAAGAAGACGTGGTTGCAGCCGTTGCCAACAAGAAGTCCGCACCTGCCGCAGCACCTGCTGCCAAGCCTGCCGCCGCCGCCCCAGTTGTGACCGCCGCCGGCGATCGCACCGAGAAGCGCGTGCCGATGACCCGCCTGCGCGCCAAGATCGCCGAGCGTCTGGTCGAAGCCCAGTCGAACATGGCCATGCTGACCACCTTCAACGAAGTCGACATGACCGAAGTCATGGCCCTGCGTTCGAAGTACAAGGACCTCTTCGAGAAGTCCCACAACGGCGTACGCCTGGGCTTCATGTCGTTCTTCGTCAAGGCCGCTACCGAAGCCCTCAAGCGCTTCCCAGCAGTCAACGCCTCGATCGACGGCAACGACATCGTCTACCACGGCTTTGCTGACGTCGGCGTCGCCGTCTCCAGCGACCGTGGCCTGGTGGTACCGGTACTGCGCAACGCCGAGCAAATGAGCCTGGCGGAAATCGAGAACGGCATCGCCACCTTCGGCAAGAAGGCACGTGACGGCAAGCTGGGCATCGAAGAAATGACCGGTGGTACCTTCACCATCACCAACGGTGGTACATTCGGCTCGATGATGTCGACCCCGATCGTCAACCCACCGCAGGCGGCCATTCTGGGCATGCACAACATCATCCAGCGTCCGATGGCGATCAATGGCCAAGTGGTCATTCGCCCGATGATGTACCTGGCGCTGTCCTACGATCACCGCCTGATCGACGGTAAGGAAGCGGTAACCTTCCTGGTGACCATCAAGAACCTGCTGGAAGACCCGGCTCGTCTGCTGCTGGACATCTAAAACGCAGCTGCAAGCGGTAAGTGGCAAGCTCCAGGGGGAGTGCGCCACTTGCCGCTTGAGGCTTGCCGCTTGAAGCTTAAAAGGAATCTTTTATGACCCAGAAATTCGACGTGGTAGTGATTGGTGCAGGCCCTGGCGGCTATGTAGCCGCGATCAAGGCCGCTCAGCTTGGCCTGAGCACCGCCTGCATCGAGAAATATACCGACGCCGAGGGCAAACTGGCCCTGGGCGGTACCTGCTTGAACGTGGGTTGCATTCCTTCCAAGGCTCTGCTGGACAGCTCCTGGAAGTACAAGGAAGCCAAAGAGAGCTTCAACGTTCACGGTATCTCCACTGGTGAAGTGAAGATGGACGTGGCTGCGATGGTTGGCCGCAAGGCTGGCATCGTCAAGAACCTGACCGGTGGCGTTGCCACCCTGTTCAAGGCCAACGGCGTCACTTCGATCCAAGGCCACGGCAAACTGCTGGCGGGCAAGAAAGTCGAAGTCACCAAGCCTGACGGCAGCACCGAAGTCATCGAAGCCGAGAACGTCATTCTCGCTTCCGGCTCGCGCCCGATCGACATTCCGCCGGCTCCGGTCGACCAGAACGTCATCGTCGACTCCACCGGCGCCCTGGAATTCCAGGAAGTGCCTAAGCGTCTGGGCGTCATCGGCGCTGGCGTGATCGGTCTGGAACTGGGTTCGGTATGGTCGCGCCTGGGTGCCCAGGTCACCGTTCTCGAAGCACTGGACACCTTCCTGATGGCCGCAGACACCGCGGTTGCCAAGGAAGCCCAGAAAACCCTGACCAAGCAAGGTCTGGACATCAAGCTGGGCGCTCGCGTGACCGGCTCGCAGGTCAACGGCAACGAAGTCGAAGTGACCTACACCGATGCCAGCGGCGAGCAGAAGATCACCTTCGACAAGCTGATCGTTGCGGTCGGCCGTCGCCCTGTGACCACCGAGCTGCTGGCGGCTGACAGCGGCGTCAACATCGACGAACGTGGCTACATCTTCGTCGATGACTACTGCGCTACCAGCGTTCCGGGCGTCTACGCCATCGGTGACGTGGTGCGTGGCATGATGCTGGCGCACAAGGCCTCGGAAGAGGGCATCATGGTCGTCGAGCGCATCAAGGGCCACAAAGCCCAGATGAACTACGACCTGATCCCATCGGTTATCTACACCCACCCGGAAATCGCGTGGGTCGGCAAGACCGAACAGGCCTTGAAGGCTGAAGGCGTTGAGGTTAACGTGGGCACCTTCCCGTTCGCGGCCAGCGGCCGTGCGATGGCGGCCAACGACACCGGTGGTTTCGTCAAGGTCATCGCCGATGCCAAGACCGACCGCGTTCTGGGTGTGCATGTGATTGGCCCATCGGCTGCCGAACTGGTGCAGCAGGGCGCAATCGCGATGGAATTCGGCACCAGCGCCGAAGACATCGGCATGATGGTGTTCAGCCATCCGACCCTGTCCGAAGCGCTGCATGAAGCCGCGCTGGCAGTGAATGGCGGTGCCATTCACGTAGCCAACCGTAAGAAGCGTTAATTATAAGAAACCACGGCGGGCTGCCCGTCGTGAGTCTTGCGTGCATGACTCACCGCGGAACGTCCGCCGGACCGGGCCTTTGGGACCACCCAACGGTTAAAGGTCACAGGTGGTGCGGCGCCGTAACTGGCGCAGCGCCGAAGCGCAGTACCTAACGAAGACGGTAAAAAGCATGAATCTTCACGAGTATCAGGGTAAGCAGCTGTTCGCTGAATACGGCCTGCCAGTTTCCAAGGGTTTCGCAGTCGACACCCCTGAAGCTGCAGCAGAAGCCTGCGAAAAGATCGGCGGTTCCGAGTGGGTTGTAAAAGCTCAGGTTCACGCTGGCGGTCGCGGTAAAGCGGGCGGCGTCAAGCTGGTTCGCAGCAAAGAAGACGCCAAGGCGTTCGCTGCGCAATGGTTGGGCAAGAATCTGGTCACTTACCAGACCGATGCCAACGGTCAACCAGTCTCCAAGATCCTGGTCGAATCCTGCACTGACATCGCCAAAGAGCTGTACCTGGGCGCTGTAGTCGACCGTTCGAGCCGTCGTATCGTGTTCATGGCTTCCACCGAAGGTGGCGTGGACATCGAGAAAGTCGCTCACGACACTCCTGAGAAGATCCTCAAGGCCACCATCGATCCGCTGGTCGGCGCTCAGCCGTTCCAAGGTCGCGAGCTGGCTTTCCAGCTGGGCCTGGAAGGCAAGCAAGTCACTCAGTTCGCCAAGATCTTCGTAGGTCTGGCCAAGCTGTTCAAGGATCACGATCTGGCCCTGCTGGAAGTGAACCCGCTGGTGATCAAGGCCGATGGCGATCTGCACTGCCTCGATGCCAAGATCAACATCGACGCCAACGCCATGTACCGTCAGCCTAAGCTGAAAACCTTCCACGACCCGTCGCAAGACGACGCCCGTGAAGCCCACGCTGCCAAGTTCGAACTGAACTACGTAGCCCTGGAAGGCAACATTGGCTGCATGGTCAACGGTGCCGGCCTGGCCATGGGTACCATGGACATCGTCAACCTGCACGGCGGCAAGCCAGCCAACTTCCTCGACGTAGGTGGTGGTGCTACCAAAGAGCGCGTGACCGAAGCCTTCAAGATCATCCTGTCCGACAGCAATGTCGCGGCCGTACTGGTCAACATCTTCGGCGGCATCGTTCGCTGCGACATGATTGCCGAAGGCATCATCGGCGCTGTGAAAGAAGTCGGCGTCAAAGTACCGGTTGTCGTCCGTCTGGAAGGCAACAATGCCGAACTCGGCGCTAAAGTACTGGCAGAAAGCGGTTTGAACATCATTGCTGCAACCAGCCTGACCGACGCTGCTCAACAAGTTGTCAAAGCTGCGGAGGGCAAGTAATGAGCGTCCTGATCAATAAAGACACCAAAGTCATCTGCCAGGGCTTCACCGGCTCGCAGGGTACTTTCCACTCCGAACAAGCCATCGCCTACGGCACCAAGATGGTTGGCGGCGTGACCCCAGGCAAAGGCGGCACCACTCACCTGGGCCTGCCAGTGTTCAACACTGTGAAAGAAGCTGTAGAAGCTACCGGCGCTGATGCGTCGGTGATCTACGTTCCGGCTCCTTTCTGCAAAGACTCGATCCTGGAAGCGGCCTTCGGCGGCATCAAGCTGATCGTCTGCATCACCGAAGGCATTCCTACCCTGGACATGCTCGATGCCAAGGTCAAGTGCGACGAGCTGGGTGTTACCCTGATCGGCCCTAACTGCCCAGGCGTTATCACTCCGGGCGAGTGCAAGATCGGCATCATGCCAGGTCACATTCACTTGCCAGGCAAGGTCGGTATCGTTTCGCGTTCCGGCACCCTGACCTATGAAGCCGTCAAGCAGACCACCGACGCCGGCTTCGGCCAGTCGACCTGCGTCGGCATCGGCGGTGACCCGATCCCAGGCTCCAACTTCATCGACATCCTGAAGCTGTTCCAGGAAGACCCGAAGACCGAAGCGATCGTCATGATCGGTGAGATCGGCGGTTCGGCTGAAGAAGAAGCGGCTGCCTACATCAAGGCCAATGTCACCAAGCCTGTCGTGTCTTACATCGCTGGTGTTACCGCACCTGCTGGTAAGCGCATGGGCCACGCTGGCGCCATCATCTCCGGCGGCAAGGGTACTGCAGACGAGAAGTTCGCTGCCCTGCAAGACGCTGGTGTGAAAACCGTGCGTTCCCTGGCAGACATCGGCAAGGCCCTGGCCGAGCTGACTGGCTGGGAAGCCAAGAAGTAAGTAACACGTAGTACCCCCCACGCGCACAGAGGCCACCTTCGGGTGGCCTTTGTCGTTTCTGGGGGGGCAAGATTGCTGTTGGCTGATCTGGCCTCTTCGCGGGCAAGCCCGCTCCCACAGTGCACATGAAGTCCCTGTAGGGGCGGGCTTGCCCGCGAAGAGGCCGGATCAGCCAACAGAAAATCGATCGGTTCAATAGAATTTTTAAGCCTTACCCCTTTCCCAGTCCTGCGATAATTGCCCGCGTCCTCGGTCGCGCAGACGACAAACACATACGCACATCGGACAAGCAGCACTGTTACAGTGCGTTTTCCAGGCAAAACGTTTAACCTACGCGCTCACTCTGTGCCCGTGCCCCAAAAGGGAACGACACGCTAAACGGGTCTGGCCTATCAAGCCGGGCAGCATTTCCCTCACCCATGGGGAAATCCCTTCTCGAATCCCGATTTCAGCAGTGTGGTACGACCCTAAATGAAAGTGTTAAAAGGCCAGGATATCCTGGCACTTGGCTTTATGACGTTTGCGCTTTTCGTAGGCGCCGGCAATATCATCTTCCCGCCTATCGTCGGCCTGCAGTCCGGTCCGCACGTGTGGATGGCAGCCTTGGGCTTTTTGGTCACCGCGGTCGGCCTGCCGGTCATCACCGTGGTCGCCCTGGCCAAGGTCGGCGGCGGCATGGACGCGTTGAGCAGCCCGATCGGCAAGTTCTTCGGCGGCCTGCTGGCAGCTGTCTGCTACCTGTCGGTAGGTCCTCTGTTCGCCACCCCGCGTACCGCTACGGTGTCGTTCGAGGTAGGCGTGGCGCCGCTGACCGGTGAAAGCCCGTTGGCCTTGTTCATCTACAGCCTGGTGTACTTCCTGGTGGTGCTGGCAGTGTCGATGTATCCGGGCAAGCTGCTCGATACCGTTGGCCGCTTCCTGGCGCCGCTGAAGATCATTGCCCTGGCTGTGCTGGGCATCGCTGCTTTCGCGCTGCCAGCGGGGACCATTGGCGAAGCGCAACCGGCCTATGCTGCCGCAGCCTTCTCCAAGGGCTTCTCCGATGGCTACCTGACCATGGATACCCTGGGCGCCCTGGTGTTCGGTATCGTCATCGTCAATGCCATCCGCTCGCGCGGTGTCGAGTCGCCGCAGCTGATTACCCGCTATGCCATCATTGCCGGTCTGATTGCCGGTGTCGGCCTGGCCCTGGTGTACATCAGTCTGTTCCGCCTGGGTGCTGGCAGCCACGATATCGCGGCGGATGCCACTAACGGCGCAGCGGTATTGCATGCCTATGTGCAGCACACCTTCGGATCGCTGGGCAGTGGCTTCCTGGCCGTGTTGATCGCGCTGGCCTGTCTGGTGACTGCGGTAGGCCTGACCTGCGCCTGCGCCGAGTACTTCAGCCAGATCCTGCCGCTGTCGTATCGCGCCTTGGTGGTGATCCTGGCAGGCTTCTCGCTGCTGATCTCCAACCTGGGCCTGACCAAGCTGATCATGTTCTCGATTCCGGTGCTGACGGCCATCTACCCGCCGTGCATCGTGGTAGTGGGCTTGAGCTTCGTCAAAGACCTGTGGAACTCGCCGACGCGCATTCTGGCGCCGGTGATGTTGGTCTCGCTGGTATTCGGCGTGGTCGATGCGATCAAGGGCAGCAGCCTGGCTCACGTGCTGCCCGACTTCATGGCTCACCTGCCGTTCAGCAATGAAGGCATGGCCTGGCTGGTGCCTTCGGTCATCACTCTGGCCGGGGCTGTGGTCTGCGATCGTATGCTCGGCAAGCCGCGCGAGGCCATGGCCTGATGGATTGACCAGGAGGCAGGCGCCGGCCACAAGCCGAAGGGCGCCAGCAAATGGTTGAGACCAAAAACCCCGTATCCGTCAGGATGCGGGGTTTTTTTCTGGTCGGTCCCCACTCAGGCATCTGCGCAGATGTCGTGCGTGGGAGCGGGCTCGCCCCGCGATAAGGCCCGCACGAGCAAAGCAGATTATTCTCTCAAGCACGTGCCTTTTACCGAATCCAAACGTCGAAAACCGGTCAATATCTTTCTTTGCACCTGAACGGTCGAGAACCCTGCATGAGCTTCATCCAAAGCAATTTGAGCAATCTGTTGGCGGTCTGCTGGTTCGCCCTGTGCTGGGGTGGCTACACCCGCTACGCCATCTGGAAGGGCCGCGACACCGCTTGCCTGGCCAGTGTCCTGCACCTGTACCGCGAGGACTGGATGCGCCGCATGCTCCTGCGCGACAACCGCATCGCCGACGCCAGCGTAATCGGTAACCTGGAGCGCAACGCCTCGTTCTTCGCCTCCAGTACCCTGATTATCCTGGCCGGTATCCTCACCGTGCTTGGCGCCTCGGATCGGGCATTGTCGCTGCTGGCCGACCTGCCCTTGGTGCAGGAGGCGTCGCAGGGCGTCTCGGAGATCAAGCTGCTGAGCCTGGCGGCGGTGTTCGTCTATGCCTTCTTCACCTTCAGCTGGTGCATGCGCCAATACAACTTTGCTGCAGTGCTGGTCGGTTCGGCGCCGATGATCGGCGAACGCCTGGTCAATGAACTGGAGCGCAAGGCGTTTGCCTCGCGCGCGGCGCGGGTGTTGTCGCTGGCGGCCAACCAGTTCAACTTGGGCTTGCGCTCTTATTACTTCGGCATGGCCATGTTGACCTGGTTCATTAGCCCCTGGATATTCATGGGCACTACGATTGGCGTAGTGCTGATTCTTTATCGCCGCGAGTTCCATTCGGATGTGTTGGACGTGATGGTGTTCACACCGACCGAAAGTGCACCGATCGATGCGGCTAAAGAAAGTTCCATTGCATCGACTGAAACGATTAATCCTTAAACATCAGGCACAAAAAAACCCGACAGTGTCGGGTTTTTTTGTTTATACCGATTACTGCTTAGCTGGCTCGGTTGGAGCCGGGGTAGCAGGTGCGGTTTCTTCAGCGGCTTCTTCAGCAGCTTTTTGCTGCGCTTCGGCCTGATCTTTGGCGGCTTCGGCGTTTTCCTTGGCAGCCTCGTTCATTTTATCCTGAGCTTCGCCCGCTTTTTCCTGGGCTTGCTCAGCGTGTTGCTGTGCGTCCTGGGCTTTGTCTTCACTTGCCTTGTCGCAAGCGGCCAGACCCATGGCAGCGGCCAGCATCAGAGCAAAAGCAAAAGGTTTACGCATGGGGGTGTCTCTCCTTGGTGGAATAACTTACTTGTTCCTTCGAGCTCAAGTAAGTGGAATAAGTTCCGCGAAGATTACAGATATATAACGCCCCGTTCTACATAGACTTTTCACTGATTTTGTGCCGCTGACGAATCAGTACAAGGAAATCGCCCGATGAGCGACACACCCTTGATAGCCATGGCTGAGCGCTTTCTCTCAGCATTGAAACATTGTCAGGTTTTGCAGATGCGCGTGCATCACGCTGACGCCAGTGGCATGACCCTGGTAATGCCCTGGTCGCCAATGATTGTCGGCAACCCCCAGACCGGCGCCGTGCATGGCGGTGCGCTGACCACGCTGATGGACACCACCTGCGGCATGGCCACGCTCTGCGCGCTGGAGCAGTTCGAGGTGTGCCCGACCCTGGATTTGCGCATCGATTACATGCACCCGGCCGACCCCGGCAAGGCTATCCACGGTCACGCATACTGCTATCGGGTGACCCGTGATGTGATCTTCACCCGCGGCACGGCCTATCAGGATGACCCCGAGCAACCCATCTGCCAGGTGGTCGGCACCTTCATGCGCCTGGGCCAGGAGGTCAAAGGGGGCATCCGCTTTGGAAACAGCTTGAAGAAGGAGCAGGGCGTATGATCCCCCGCGATGTTCGCCAGCGCCTTAACGAAGCGCACGCGGCGGGCGACTACCGGCCGCTGCTGGCATTGATCCCTTATGCAGGCCTGATTGGCATCGAGTGCGAACGTCGCGGCGACGAGCTGCTGTTCCGCCTGCCGGCCAACCCGGACAACGTTGGCAATCCGCTGTTGCCGGCGATTCATGGCGGGGTGATCGCAGGCTTCATGGAGCTCAGCGCCGCGCTGTACCTGCTGATCTACAGCGAAAGCGTGAGCATTCCCAAGATCATCGATTTTTCCATCGATTACCTGCGCGCCGGCCACCTGCGCGACACCTTTGCCCACTGCCAGCTGTGGCGCCAGGGCAGGCGGGTGACCAACGTTGCCATCACCGCCTGGCAGGCTGATCGGGACACGCCGATCGCCACCGCCCGTGCGCATTTCAAGATCGAACCAGAAAAGCCCTTGAAATAGTCAGGTCAGCCCCCATCTGCTTGTCATCCCGCCGTAAAAGCAGGCCAATCGGGCCGCTGGGCGACAACTGCCATCAGATCGGAGTTTTGAAGACCATGAGTGTGGAGACACAAAAAGAAACCCTGGGCTTCCAGACCGAGGTAAAGCAACTGCTGCACCTCATGATCCACTCGCTGTACTCGAACAAGGAAATCTTCCTGCGCGAGCTGATTTCCAACGCCTCCGACGCCGCTGACAAGCTGCGTTTCGAGGCCTTGGCCAAGCCTGAGCTGCTCGAAGGCGACGCCGACCTGAAGATCCGCGTCAGCTTCGATAAAGACGCCAACACCGTGACCCTTGAGGACAACGGTATCGGCATGAGCCGTGAAGACGTCATCGCCCACCTGGGTACCATCGCCAAGTCCGGCACTGCCGACTTCATGAAGAACCTCAGTGGCGATCAGAAAAAAGATTCGCACCTGATTGGCCAATTCGGCGTGGGCTTCTATTCGGCGTTCATCGTCGCCGACAAAGTCGACGTCTACAGCCGCCGCGCCGGCCTGCCAGCTGCCGAGGGCGTGCACTGGTCGTCCAAGGGCGAGGGTGAGTTCGAAGTCGCCACCATCGACAAGCCACAGCGTGGCACCCGTATCGTCCTGCACCTGAAAAAGGGTGAAGAAGAGTTCGCCGATGGCTGGCGTCTGCGCAACGTGGTCAAGAAGTACTCCGACCACATTGCCCTGCCGATCGAACTGCCCAAAGAGCAAGCCGCAGCCGCTGAAGGCGAAGAGCAACCTGCGCAAGAGTGGGAAACCGTCAACCGCGCCAGCGCCCTGTGGACCCGTCCGCGCACCGAGGTCAAGGACGAGGAGTACCAGGAGTTCTACAAGCACATCGGCCATGACTTCGAGAACCCGCTGGCCTGGAGCCACAACAAGGTCGAAGGCAAGCTCGAATACAACTCGCTGCTGTACGTCCCGGCCCGCGCGCCGTTCGACCTGTACCAGCGCGAAGCGCCACGCGGCCTGAAGCTGTACGTGCAGCGCGTGTTCATCATGGACCAGGCCGAGTCGTTCCTGCCGCTGTACCTGCGTTTCATCAAGGGTGTGGTCGACTCCAACGACCTGTCGCTGAACGTCTCGCGTGAAATCCTGCAGAAGGACCCGATCATCGACTCGATGAAAACGGCCCTGACCAAGCGCGTGCTGGACATGCTGGAGAAACTGGCCAAGAACGAGCCTGAGCAGTACAAGGGCTTCTGGAAGAACTTCGGCCAGGTGCTCAAAGAAGGCCCCGCTGAAGACTTCGCCAACAAAGAGAAGATCGCCGGCCTGCTGCGTTTCGCTTCGACCCATGACGACAGCGGCGAGCAAAGCGTGTCGCTGGCCGATTACCTGGCGCGCGCCAAGGAAGGTCAGGACAAGATCTACTACCTCACCGGCGAAACCTACGCGCAGGTCAAGAACAGCCCGCACCTGGAAGTCTTCCGCAAGAAAGGCATCGAAGTGCTGCTGCTGACCGATCGTATCGATGAGTGGCTGATGAGCTACCTGAGCGACTTCGACGGCAAGAACTTTGTCGACGTCGCTCGCGGTGACCTGGACCTGGGCCAGCTGGATTCGGAAGAAGACAAGAAGGCCCAGGAAGAAGTCGCCAAAAACAAGGAAGGCTTGGTCGAGCGTCTGAAGACTGCCCTGGGTGACAGCGTCGCCGAAGTGCGTGTTTCGCATCGTCTGACCGATTCGCCGGCGATCCTCGCCATTGGCGAGCAGGACCTGGGTCTGCAGATGCGCCAGATCCTCGAAGCCAGCGGGCAGAAGGTGCCGGATTCCAAGCCGATCTTCGAATTCAACCCGGCTCACCCGCTGATCGACAAGCTCGACAACGAGCAGAGCGAAGACCGCTTCGCGGAGCTTTCGCACATCCTGTTCGATCAGGCCGCGCTGGCGGCTGGCGACAGCCTGAAGGACCCAGCGGCCTACGTTCGTCGCTTGAACAAGCTGCTGGTCGAGCTGTCTGCTTGAGTTAGTTGCTAGGAAAGCCCGCTTCGGCGGGCTTTTTTCATGGTGCAAGGAGGAGTTTGATGAGCAAGGTAATCGTCGAATCGCTGGTCTATCACCTGTCCGGCAAGACCTATGAAAGCCGCTTGGTGTATGAGCCCGGTGCGCTGGGGCGACCAGGCCTGGTGATGGCGCCGAACTGGATGGGTATCGGTGAAGGTGCCGAGCGCATTGCCAAGGAAGTTGCCGAAAAGGGTTATGTGGTATTGATCGCTGACCTGTATGGCCAGTCGGTGCGCCCGGCCAATGCCGATGAGGCAGGCAACGCGATGATGCCGCTGAAGAATGATCGCGGTGAGTTGCGCAAGCGCATGAAAGAGGCGTTGGATCAACTGCTGGGGCAGTCCAAGGCGCTGCTGGAGCCGGGTAAGGTGGCGACCTTCGGTTTCTGCTTTGGCGGTTGCTGTGCGCTGGAGTTGGCGCGTACCGGGGCTGATCTTAAGGCTGCCGTGTCGTTCCATGGCACCCTGGATACGCCGAACCCAGAAGACGCCAAGCGCATCAAGGGCTCGGTGCTGGTGCTGCATGGTGCCTCGGACCCCTTGGTGCCGCGTGAGCAGTTGCCGGCGTTCGAGGAAGAAATGAATGCCGCCAAGGTCGATTGGCAGTTGCTCAGCTATGGCGGTGCGGTGCATTCGTTCACTGATCCGAATGCCAATGTGCCGGGCAAGATGCAGTACGACCGCAAGACCTCGGAGCGGGCGTTCAAGGCGATGCACAACCTGCTGGCGGAAGTGTTCAAAGGTTGAGTGTGCCGGGGCCGCGCAGCGGCCCCAACTAGCGCGGTAACTCGATCCGTTCGATTTCCCCAGGCACCACCGGCCAATCCCCAGCAGCCCAGCGCACCCGGGCCTGTTCGATCAGCGCCGGATCACTTGCGACAAAATTCCAGTTCATCCGCCGTGGCCCATCCAGCGGCGCGCCACCGATCAGCACCAACTGGCATTCGCCCTCGGCATACAGCGTCACCTCTTCACCCTCCGGCAACACCAGTAGGCTGCACGGCTCGACCTCCTGCCCATTGAGCTGCAACTCGCCATCGAGCAGGTACAGCGCCCGCTGGGCATGCTCGCTCGGCACCAGCAGGGTTGTCGCCGGTTGCATGCGCACATGGGCGTACAGGGTAGGGGAGAGCACGGGCACCGGCGACTCCAGGCAAAAGCCGTTGCCGGCAATCAAGCAGATGCGCACGCCCAGCGCTTCACTGACCGGCAGGCTCGCCGCGGGGTGATGACTGTAGCTTGCCAGGCCCTGCTCATGCTCACGTGGCGAGGCCAGCCATACCTGCAGCCCATGCAGGCGCGAGCCGTTGGCAAAACCCTCCGCGGGCGTGCGCTCGACATGGGCGACGCCGCGCCCGGCCGTCATCCAGCTGACATCGCCAGGCAAAACCCGCTGATCCGAGCCCAGGCTGTCCTTGTGCAGGATTTCGCCCTCGAACAAGTAGGTCAGGGTCGACAGGCCAATATGCGGATGCTGGCGGATATCCATGCCGCTGCCAGGCGCATAGTCGGTCTCCAGCATATGGTCGAAGAAGACGAACGGGCCGACGCTGCGGCACTGCGCCGAAGGCAGTGGGCGCAGGATCGGCTGGCCCTCGACCGATTCGGCGCGCGGACGGATGATCAACGGGCTGCTCATGTTCGGCTCCAGGCGGCGCGGTAAGTGCCCACCAGCATAACGGGTTGTGGTCGATTGCTGAACCGCGGCGAGCGCGCGCGGGTCTACTCTGTTCGAATCAGGATAAGGATGCTGCCATGATCGCCAGAACACTGGCTGCCGTGCTGGTTTCGGGCCTGCTCTGCCAGGTGGCCCAGGCCCGCGACTACCGCTACAGCGATGCCCACCTGCACTACGTCGACTTCTTCCAGGAAACCGAAGGCATGCCGGCCTTGCTCGAGGCGATGGACCAGGCAGGGATCGACCAGTCGATGATTTCTGGCGTTTCGGTGGCCAAGAAATGGCATGAAGACGAACCCAAGCGCCCACGCTATTACGCGGGTGACGACGCCGATGCGTATTGGTACAGCGCCACTGATATCTATGTGGCGGCTGCTCTTGAAAAGTTAACGCCGCAGCAGCGCAAGCGCTTCCATCCGTTTCTGACCGGCTTCAATCCGGTGGACAAGAATGCTGTCAGCCATATTGAGCGCATGCTTGAGCTGTATCCGGGGCTGTGGCAAGGCATTGGCGAGGTGTTCACCCGCCACGATGACCTTACTGCCCTGACCAGCGGCGACACGCCCAGGGCCAACAACGAGGCGATGACGCGCATCTATCACCTGGCGGCTGAGCGCGATCTACCCGTACTGATTCACTCCAACATCACCTCCAAGCGCGAGCGCAACCCGCTGTACTTGGCCGAGATCGAGGAGCCGCTGCGCAATCATCCGCACACCCGCTTCATCTGGGCGCATGCGGGTACCAGCATGGAGATTCATCGGCACCAGACGCAGATGGACTTTCTCTTGCCAGTGCTGACCCGAATGCTCAAGGATTACCCCAACTTGTACATTGATCTGTCGTGGAGCGTACTAGAGCCGTACTTGCTGGATGAGCAGGGCAAGCCGCGCCAGGCGTGGTTGGCGTTGGTCGAGCGCTATCCTGATCGGTTCATGCTTGGCTCGGATGTGGTGGGCCGGTTTGGCACCTTGGGCGAGCAGCTGCATGGCTTTGATCCGTTCCTGGATGCATTGCCCGAGCAGGTCGCGCAGAAGGTGGCGCGGGAGAATTTTCTGGCGGTGTTGCCCAAGGGGCATTGAGCTGGCTGTACCGGCCCTATCGCGGGGCAAGCCCGCTCCCACGTAATGCGCGTACAGCCACTTAATGCGCGTACATCCACGCAATGCGCGTAGATCCACGCCATGCGCGTACAGCCACGTAATGCGCGTACTTCCACGTGGGAGCGGGCTTGCCCCGCGATAGCGTCGGCACAGCCCCAGCAACGCCACAAACAAAAAACGCCCCGAACCAGTCGGGGCGTTTTCGCTAGAGCGCTAAGGTCTTACTTGCCTTCCCAACGCTTCAGTACCAGGGTGGCATTGGTGCCACCGAAGCCGAAGCTGTTGCTCATGACCGTATCGATCTTGGCGTTCTCGATGGTTTCGCGCTGGATCGGCAGGTCAGCGACCTCTGGGTCCAGCTCATCGATGTTGGCGGAGCCGGCGATGAAGTTGTTTTCCATCATCAGCAGGCAGTAGATCGCCTCGTGCACGCCAGCGGCGCCCAGCGAGTGACCGGACAGGCTCTTGGTCGAGCTGATCTTCGGCGCTTTGTCGCCGAACACTTCACGCACACCTTTCATTTCCGCGACGTCACCGACCGGAGTCGAGGTGCCGTGGGTGTTCAGGTAGTCGATCGGTGTGTCGACGGTGGACAGTGCCTGCTGCATGCAGCGGATGGCGCCTTCACCGCTCGGTGCGACCATGTCGTAGCCATCGGAGGTCGCGCCGTAGCCGACGATTT
This sequence comes from Pseudomonas sp. Je.1.5.c, assembly GCF_051129895.1. Lineage (NCBI taxonomy): Bacteria > Pseudomonadati > Pseudomonadota > Gammaproteobacteria > Pseudomonadales > Pseudomonadaceae > Pseudomonas > Pseudomonas sp. Je.1.5.c. The sequence goes on along the minus strand of NZ_JBCPSP010000011.1, from coordinate 21,066 downwards.
CGGCGTAGATCTTGGCGCCACGGGCCAGGGCATGTTCCAGCTCTTCGACCACCACCATGCCGCCGCCGCCGGCGATGACGAAACCGTCACGGTCAGCGTCGTAGGCGCGCGAGGCCAGCTCAGGGGTGTCGTTGCGCTTGGTGGACAGCGCGCCCATGGCGTCGAACAGGAACGACTGGCTCCAGTGCTCTTCTTCACCGCCGCCGGCGAAGACGATGTCCTGCTTGCCCCACTGGATCTGCTCCAGCGCGGTACCGATGCAGTGGGCGCTGGTGGCGCAAGCCGAGGAGATCGAGTAGTTGATGCCCTTGATCTTGAACGGCGTTGCCAGGCACGCCGATACAGTGCTGCCCATGGTCCGGGTGACACGGTATGGACCGACGCGCTTGACGCCCTTCTCGCGCAGGGTATCCAGCGCTTCCATCTGGTTCAGGGTCGATGCGCCGCCGGAGCCTGCTACCAGGCCGGTGCGTGGGTTGGAAACCTGCTCTTCGGTCAGGCCCGAGTCCTTGATCGCGTCCTGCATCGCCAGGTAGGCGTAGGCAGCCGCGTGGCCGACAAAGCGGAACACCTTGCGGTCGATCAGTTCTTCGAGGTTGAGGTCGATGGAACCGGAAACCTGGCTACGCAGCCCCATTTCCTTATATTCCGGGTTGTAGCGAATGCCCGGACGGCTCTTGCGCAGGTTTTCGGTGACGGTCTCTTTGTCATTGCCCAGGCACGATACGATGCCCAGACCAGTGATAACGACGCGGCGCATGCGAATAACCCTTAGAAATTGTCAGTGGAGGTGAACACGCCGACCCGCAGGGCTTCGGCGGTGTAGATCTCGCGGCCGTCGACGCTGACCGAGCCATCGGCGATGGCCATGTTCAGCTTGCCCTTCAGGACGCGCTTGATATGAATGTTGTAGGTGACTTTCTTGGCGGTAGGCAGCACCTGACCGAAGAATTTCACTTCGCCCGAACCCAGGGCGCGACCGCGGCCCGGCAGACCCTGCCAGCCGAGGAAGAAACCGACCAACTGCCACATGGCATCGAGGCCCAGGCAGCCCGGCATCACCGGATCACCTTCGAAGTGGCAGGCGAAGAACCACAGGTCCGGAGTGATATCCAGCTCGGCGACCAATTCACCTTTGCCGAACTTTCCGCCTTCCTCGCTGATATGCGTGATGCGATCGACCATCAACATGTTCGGGGCGGGCAGTTGCGCGTTACCTGGGCCGAACAGCTCACCGCGACTGCAGCGCAGCAGGTCTTCCCGAGTAAAGGCGTTTTGTTTGGTCATGCGAGCTCCTCAATAATCCCCATGCGGCAGGGGATGAATCTTCCCGGCCATCCCAGAGCACTATGAGCTCAAGGCGGCAGCCTACAGGTAGACTATTGCGTTGTGGTGAAAGTCACAGCGCACCTGGAAAATGAAGTACAGGTGTTCACTGAAACCAGTATTTTCAGGCCCAGCGGCGGTCCTGTCTAGTCTAAGACTGCCGCACTTTAGCATTTATCGCCAGTCGCGGCTGTCTGTCCGGGTAACCAACGCTGCAGGATCCGCTGCAGTTCCGTGCGTTTGAAGGGTTTGCTCAGGTAATCGTCCATGCCAGCCGCCAGGCAACGCTCGCGATCGCCCTGCAAGGCACTGGCGGTCAAGGCGATGATCGGTAGCCCGGCGCCTTGGCGTAGCTGACGAATGCGCCGGGTCGCTTCATAGCCGTCCATCAGCGGCAGGCGGCAATCCATCAGTACCGCAGCGAAGCGCTGCTGGTCGACCTGCTCTACCGCCTGCGCGCCGTCCATGGCCACGCTGACCTCAAAGCCGAGGCTACGCAGCATCGCCTCGATCACGCTTTGGTTGACCGGGTTGTCCTCGACCAGCAGGATCCGCCCGCCAGCCTCGCCTGGCTGGCCATGCGCCGCGCTGCCTGGGAGCAGGGCGGCGGGCTTGCTGGCCAGGGCCAGGGGCATTTCCAGGGTAAAGGTCGAGCCCAGGCCCTCGCGGCTCTCGGCGCGCAACTGGCCGCCCATGCGTTCGGCCAGGGTCCGCGCAATTGCCAGGCCCAGGCCAGTACCGCCGTAGCGTCGGGAGATCGAGCTGTCGGCCTGCTGGAAGGCGACGAACATCATTTCCAGGCGGTCGCTGTCGATACCGATGCCGGTGTCGCGTACCGCGCAGCTGAACCAGATCAACTGGCGGTCGAGCACCTGCCAGCGCGGCTCGACTTCGACCTGGCCGCGCTCGGTGAACTTCAAGGCGTTGCCGATCAGGTTCAGGAGGATCTGGCGGATGCGTGTCGGATCGCCGACAACTTCCAGCCGGTCCAGGCCTGTCGGCAGTTTCAACTGCAGGTCCAGGCCGCGCTGCTGGGCGCTGTGCTGGAACGACTGCACGCTGCTGCTGATCAGCTCGCCCAGGTTGAAATCGATATGCTCCAGCTCAAGGCTGGTGCGCTCGATCCGCGAGAAGTCGAGGATGTCATTGATCACCTTGAGCAGGTGCCCGGTCGATTCGCTGGCCACTGCCGTGTAGTCAGCCTGCTCGTGGGTCAGCTGGGTGGTTTCGAGCAATTGCAGCATGCCCAACACACCATTCATCGGCGTGCGCAGTTCATGGCTCATCATGGCCAGGAAGTCCGACTTGGCGCGGTTGGCCTGTTCGGCCTCTTCGCGGGCCTGGATCAACTGCGCGATTGCCTGCTTCTGTTCTTGGCTGGCCTGCTCCAGGGCACTGGCCAGGTTGTTGATGTGACGCGCCAGATGGCCCAGCTCGCTATCATCTACCACCGGCACCGGGGCATTGAACTCGCCCTGCTGGATCGCCTTGACCGCGTGGCCCATGTCGCTGATGGGCTTGGCCAGGCTCATGGCCAAGCGGCGCGCGAGGAGGAAGGTGAACAACAGGGCGAACAGGGCCAGGATCCCGGCCTTGATGACGATTTCTTGCTGGCGCTGGCTGAAGGCGTCGTCCGACATGCCGACGATTACCCGGCCCAGGTAGTCATCGCCAATGCGCGGCATCGGCGTCTTGCCTTGCTGCAGGAAGTCGTTGTCCAGGCGGATCTGCTGGAGGCGGATCGGCGCCTGGAACACTTCCACGCGCTGCGCGCGGTTGGCGCTTTCATCGGCTTGCTCGACATACACCAGGATATGGTTGCGGCTGTCCTGCACTTCTAGAAAACGCACGTGCGGAATGCTCAAGGTCGCGCGCATCAGGCTTTCCAGCACCTCGTTGTTGCCGGAGATCACCCCGTACTCCGAGGCCGGCGCCAGCTGGTTGGCGATCAGCTGGCCGGTGTGGTTGAGCTCCTGGCGCAAGTCCTGGATACGCACGAAGGTAAAGAAGCTGATCAGCAACAGCGTCAGCAACAAGGCCGGGCCGAGGCTGATGATTTGCGTGCGGGTATGGATGTCCCAGCTCAGGCGCTTTCTCATGGGGTGGGTTCTCCTTCGGCCAGGGCCAGGGCGGCGGCCTTCGGATCAATCGGCTCCAGGCCCAGGGCGCGGGCGACCTGTTGGTTGCCACTGACGCCAAAGTGCGAGGGATACAGGCTACGCGGCCAGCGCGCCGGGGGCTGGTCGAGCAGCCGGTCGAGCACCGCCAGCCAGTCGTCCTGGTCGCTGTAGGTGCTGGCCAGGGCGCCAGCGCGAACGAAGCCGACGTTGGGGCCGATCAGTGCCAGCTGCCGGCCATAGCTGCTGAGCAGGACGTTCTTGGCGGTCTTGGAGTTGTACAGGTCGGGGTCATCGATCCCCAGCAGCACGTCGCTGTTGCCCAACAGGTGCTGCAGCGGGCGGCTGTCACGCAGGTCGGGCCAGTCCTGGGCGACTATCTCCAGGCCCAGGGGCTGGGCGGCCTGGCGCAGTTCGTCGAGCAGAAAGCGGCTTTGTTCACCGTACAGCACGCCAATTCGGCGGGCCTGGGGCAGCAGCAAGCGTGTCAGGCGCAGTTGCCGGGCCAGCGGCGGGTCACTCCAGAGCAGGCACAAATAGGCCGGACGCGACTTTCCCAGGCGCTGTTCAACTTGCACCCGGCTGACCCGCATGGCCAAAGCCGGCGGCCCGGCGGTTTCGCCCAGGCGCCATTCCAGCGCGGCGTTGTCGAGCAGGATCAGGCGAATATCGCTTTTCAGCTGGCTGGGGCGGGGCAGCTCGGCCACGCTTTGAAAGCGCACCTGGTCATGGCTGCGACGGCTTTGCATGGCCTCGACGAAATTGCGGATGCCGGGCTGATCGTCACCCCCGACCAACAGGATCTCGCTGGCTGACAGCGTCCCCAGTGGCCATAGGCAGAGCAGCAGCAGGCGCAGCAGACGCAGCATCAGAACTCCAGCTCCGCGCTGACGCTCAGGCGGTGACGGCTGTCGTAACGGTTCTGGGGCAGGGTGATCGGCTCGTCGTCCAGACGCTGCTGCCAGAGTGCGGCAAGCTCCAGGGTGGTGCCCTGAATGCGCAGGCGCTTGGCCACGCGCAGGTCGATGCGCTCGAAGCGATAGTCGTTGAGGTTGGCATCGCCATAGTAGAACAGCGCGCTGGACCAACCCGCGCCCCAGTCACGCATCCAGCCAGCCGAGCCGCTGTTGCGTGCGCTGTTCTGGCTGTCATTGCGGTTGCTGGCCCAGGCGTCGACGTAGGCGTAGCTCAGCCGTAGGCGATCGCGCAGGCTCGGGCGCCAGTCGACCTGCGCCTCGGTGCCACGAAAACTGGCCTTGTTGGCGTTGCTGGCAATGTACTGGTTGTTGCGCAGCGGTTCACTGATCATTCCGGTGATCTCGTCGTAGAACAGCTTCACATCCATGCTCAGGTCGATATCGCTGAAGTTACCGTTGTAACCCAGCTCGCGCGAGCGCATCCGCTCCTGGTCCAGATCGCCCGGGCCGCGGGTCTTGACGAAGTACTCACCATTGCCCATCCAGGGTTGATAGGGCGTCAGGTTGTTGACCGTGTAGCTCCAGTTGACGTTGTTCTCGAACATGTCTGGCGAGCGCACCGCCTCAGAGTAGACGGCCCGCAAGCCATGCCGCGGGGTGATCAGGTAATTCACCGCGACCCGTGGCGTCAGCGAGCTGCCGGACAGGCGACTGTCTTCGAACATCGCCCCGCCTTGCAGGATCCAGTGTTCGTCCGCGCGCCACTCCAGTTGGCCGAACAAGCGCCAGGTCTGATCGTCCAGCGTGCCATTGAAGTAGGTCTGCGAGTCGGCTTTGTCATAGCGGAAATTGGCACCACTGAGCAGGCGCAGGTTGTCGGTCAGGCTCAGGGTGTCCTGGATCTCCAGGTCATAGCGGGTTTCCCGGGTGCTCTGGTCGACATCGCCGCACACCACCTGGCTGCCACCCTGGCTGTCCCACTGCTGTTTCACCTGGTCCCGCAACGCCTGTAAGGCGGGGTTGCTGTTGCCCGGGGGATTGGTGATGTTGCGTGCCACCTGCTCGGCGTAGTTCGAGTCTATCTGCCACAGACGAGTCAGTTCCTGGCTGAACGAGAGTGCCGCATCACAGGCCCGCCACACCTGCTGGCGGTCGAAGTGCTGCGCCGAACCCTGCACGTACAGGCTGTGTTCGGGGTTGATATCGATGCTCCAGCGCAGCGAACCGGCATAGTCCTTGGCGTTCACGTCGGCGCTGTCGCCGCTCAGGGTCACGAAGGGAAACACCGGTCGGTAGGTATATGGCCGCTGGTTGCTACCCTCTTTGGCCGCCAGCTGCCACTCCAGGGTCTGGTTAGGCGCAAGCATGTGGCTGACATTAAGGTTGATCCGGTTCAACCGGCGACTGTCGCGGTAGTCACGGCCGTACTGGTCCTGGTCGAACCCATCGTCCTGCTGGCCAGACAGCGACAAGCGCAGATCCCCACCGTCCCAGCCAAGCCCTTGGCTGGCATAGAAATCACTGATGCCGTCCTCGCCGCGGGTCACTTTCAGCCGGGTGCCATGGCTGTCGGCGGGGTTGCGGGTGAGGATGTTGACCACCGCCATCAGCGCGTTGGCGCCGTAGCTGACGGTGTTGGGGCCGCGAAACACCTCGATCCGCTCGATATCCTCAAGGGCTACCGGGATATCGCTCCAGTCCACCGTGGCCAGGCCTGCGCGGTACACCGAGCGGCCATCGATCAACACCTGCATGCGCCGGGCTTCGCTGACGTTACTGCCGTGGTAGTTGACCGTCGGCTGGTTGCCGGCGCCATAGCCGATCATCATCCCTGGCACCAGGCGCAGGAGCTCGGGAATATCCCGGGCGCCGCTGGCGCGGATCAGGTCGCTGTCGAGCACGGTCATGCTGCCCGGCACCGCGGCTGGGGATTGTTTCAGGCGGGTGGCGGTCAGAACTTGCGGCAGGTCCTGGTTGTCGATGAACAGATCGTCGGCCACAGCAGGGCCGCCGAGCAGGGCAGTCAGCAATAGCAGGCGAGGAACCGGTGGCGGGCCAGGAAACACGGTACGGCCTTGTATCAGTGTTGAAACAGGCATGTTAACTGACCTTGCGGGTTTTTCCAGCGGCTCAGGTCAAGGCTGAGTACTGTGTTGGCTTGTTCACGCATGCAGGCTGCCTGCAACTTCGCAGCTTGCACGCGTCTGCCACTGGTTCTGACGCACACGGGCCGTATAATGCAGCGGTTGCCACTTAACTTATGGCTTTAACGGATTGGATATGACTGAACAGCAACCTGTTGCGGTGCTGGGAGGCGGCAGCTTTGGCACCGCCGTGGCGAACCTGCTGGCGGAAAACGGCAACCCGGTACGCCAATGGATGCGCGATCCGGACCAGGCCCAGGCCATGCGCGTCAATCGCGAGAACCCGCGCTACCTCAAAGGCATTCGCCTGCAGGACGGCGTCGAGCCAGTCAACGACCTGCTGGCTACCCTGCAAGCCGCCGAGCTGATCTTCGTCGCCCTGCCATCCAGCGCGCTGCGCAGCGTGCTGGCGCCGCATGCCGAGCTGCTGCGGGGCAAATGCCTGGTCAGCCTGACCAAAGGCATCGAGGCGCAGAGCTTCAAGCTGATGAGCCAGATCCTCGAAGAGATCGCCCCGCAGGCGCGCATTGGCGTGCTGTCCGGGCCGAACCTGGCCCGCGAGATCGCCGAGCACGCGCTGACCGCCACCGTGGTCGCCAGTGAAGATGAAGCGCTGTGCCAGCGCGTACAGGAGGTGCTGCATGGCCGCACTTTCCGTGTCTACGCCAGCGCCGACCGCTTCGGCGTCGAGCTGGGCGGTGCGCTGAAGAACGTCTACGCGATCATCGCCGGCATGGCTGTGGCGCTGGGCATGGGCGAGAACACCAAGAGCATGCTGATTACCCGTGCCCTGGCCGAGATGACCCGCTTTGCCGTGAGCCTGGGCGCCAACCCGATGACCTTCCTTGGCCTGGCCGGGGTCGGTGACCTGATCGTCACCTGCTCTTCGCCCAAGAGCCGCAACTACCAGGTCGGCCATGCCTTGGGCCAGGGATTGTCGCTGGAACAGGCCGTCAGCCGCTTAGGCGAAGTGGCCGAAGGGGTCAACACCCTCAAGGTACTCAAGGCCAAGGCCCACGAGGCGCAGGTGTACATGCCGCTGGTGGCCGGTTTGCACGCGATCCTGTTCGAGGGTCGCACGCTCAACCAGGTCATCGAGCACCTGATGCGCGCCGAACCGAAAACCGACGTCGACTTCATTTCCACCAGCGGTTTCAACTGAGCCGTCAGCGGCTCTGACCAGAGCAAGGAGCAATACATGAACGATACCCCCGAGCGCGCTCAGCGCGAGTCGATCATCCTGCGGGTGCTGTGGATGCTGGTGTTCCTGGTGGTCTGGCAGCTGGCCGAGCTGCTGCTCGGCGGCCTGGTCCTGGTCCAGCTGATCTACCGGCTGATCTATGGCGCGCCCAGCGCCAGCCTGATGAACTTTGGCGACAGCCTCAGCCAGTACCTGGCGCAGATCGGTCGCTTCGGCACCTTCCATACCGATAACAAGCCATGGCCGTTCGCCGACTGGCCAACCCCGCGCACCCCGGAAGGCGAGGCGCCGCATGCCGTCGCCCCAGCGCCCCATCCGGTGCGTGACGAGGAGCCCAAGCTGTGAAGCTGTGGGTGCTACGCCACGGCGAGGCCGAGCCGCGCGCCAATACCGATGCCGAGCGACGCCTCACCGCCCATGGCCGCGAGCAAGTGTTGCACAGCGCTGCGCGGCTGCTCGGCCAGCCGCTGCAGGCGATCATCGCCAGCCCCTATGTGCGCGCCCAGCAGACCGCCGCACTGGTGCATGACACCCTGGGCTTCGCCGAGCCGGTGCGCACCGTGCCCTGGTTGACTCCGGAAAGCGATGTGCAAAAGGTTATCGGTGAGATCGAGCGGTTGGGCCTGGAGCATGTCTTGTTGGTCAGCCACCAGCCGTTGGTTGGGGCGCTGGTCGGCATGCTCGAGCATGGCCATGGGCAACAAGCCGCGCCAATGAGTACCGCCAGCCTCGCCGAGCTGGAAGGCGATTGGCCGCTGGCGGGCCTGATGACCCTGCGCGCCCTTAGCCACCCAGGCTGATCCCTGGCAACTGGTAGTTTTGTCAGTTGCTTTGGCGTTGGGGGCGTTGCTAGCGTTGCCGGCACATCAAGCGGGCAGTGGGCCAGGGAGCATTGAATGAGCAGTCGGCGTCTGGAGTTGGTGCAGTCGGTAAAGCCGCAGGCGGCACTGGATAAGCTCAATGAGCGGGGCGTCCCGGATTTTGCCGAGCACCGTTTGTTGCAAGACTGCGCAGATGCCAGCTTCAACCTGTTGCTGCGCAAGTTCGAGAGCCAATACGAACTCGAACAGCTGCGCCAGGCCAGTATGCGCATGGCGCACTTGCTGCAAACCAGCTGCCTGGCCTTGCGCAGGCTCCAGCTCAGTGAGCGCGATAAAGGCCTGGCGCGTGAGGCGCTGGAGTATCAGCTGGCGTATATGCACGCCTGTCTGCGCCGCTCGATGGCCAGTTTCGATTGACTTCGATGACCTGATCGCCCTTGGCGATGACCTATCCAAACGTTGCCGCCACCGCCGCGCTTGCCGACAATGGGCCATCATTCCCCCAGCAGAGCAGCCGGCCATGTCGCAGCAGATCTTCTTCGCCCATGCCAATGGCTTTCCCTCGGCCACCTACGGCAAGCTGTTTGCCGCACTGGCGCCGGACTACCAAGTCCAGCACCTGGAGCAGCATGCGCACGATCCGCGCTTTCCGGTCGATGACAACTGGCTGAACCTGGTCAATGAGCTGCTCCATCACCTGGCCCAACAGGACGCGCCGGTCTGGGGCGTCGGCCACTCGCTGGGCGGCGTGCTGCACTTGCATGCGGCGCTGCGTTGCCCGCAGTACTACCGCGGCGTGGTAATGCTCGACTCGCCCGTGCTGACCCGCGCCGATCAATGGGTAATCCGCGCGGCCAAGCGCTTTGGCTTCATCGACCGCATCACCCCGGCTGGGCGCACCTTGGGCCGGCGCGAGTCGTTCAGTGATCGCGACAGCGCCCGTGGCTACTTTGCCGGCAAGACTCTGTTCCGCCACTTCGACCCGGATTGCCTGGAAGCTTATCTGGAACACGGCCTGCAAGCAGCGCAAGACGGCCTGCGCCTGCGCTTCGATCCGGCCACCGAGATCAGCATCTACCGCAGCATTCCCCACCTCAGCCCAGCTCCGGCGCGCCAGTTGCAGGTGCCGCTGGCGATGGTCCGCGGCGAGCGCAGCCGGGTGATCCGCCGCCACCATGCCTTGGCCGTGCGCGGCATGCCCCAGGGCGAATACCACAGCGTGCCGGGCGGGCACATGTTCCCGCTGGAGCGCCCTGACGATACCGCCAGCCTGATCAAGGGCCTGTTCGATCGCTGGAGCCAGGCATGAGCGCGCAGGTCGAGGAAATCCGCCTGAACCTGGGCCATATCGAACTGGCCGCGCACCTGTTCGGCCCCGCCGACGGCATCCCGGTGATCGCCCTGCATGGCTGGCTGGACAACGCCAACAGCTTCGCCCGCCTGGCACCCCGTCTCAAAGGGCTGCGCATCGTCGCGCTGGATTTGGCCGGGCATGGCTACTCGGAGCATCGCCCGGCCGGCGCCAGCTATGCGCTGGCCGATTACGCCCACGACGTAGTGCGGGTTGCCCAACAGCTCGGTTGGGAGCGCTTCGGCCTGCTTGGGCACTCATTGGGGGCGATCATTTCCGTGCAACTGGCCGGCGCCTTGCCTGACCGGGTCAGCCATTTGCTGATGATCGACGGCGTCATTGCGCCGACCGGCGTCGAGCAAGACGCAGCCGAACGGCTAGGCATGGCGCTGCAGGCCCAGTTGCGCCTGGATGGCAAGCGCAAGTCGGTGTACGCCAACCTGGAGGAGGGCGTCGAGGCGCGCATGAAAGGCATGGTCGCCGTCAGTCGCGAAGCCGCCGAACTGCTGGCCCAGCGCGGCCTGATGCCGGTGCCCGGCGGTTACAGCTGGCGCAGCGACAGCCGCCTGACCCTGCCATCGCCCGTGCGGCTGAGCGAAACCCAGGCCATGGCCTTCGTCAAACGCGTAAAGTGCAATGCCTGCCTGGTGGTGGCCGCCGATGGCATGCTTGCCCGGCACACGGCGTTGCTGGAGCAGCTACCCTTTGAACAGGTTTCACTGCCAGGCGGCCATCACCTGCACCTGAATGACGAGCACGGCGCGACCCTTGTCGCAGACTGTATCAATCGCTTTTTCGGGTTTCCTTGACTTGCACCGGACAAGTGTCGAGGCTTGGCGGGTTGAACAGGGAGACAACCATGTACATGCCAGACATCCATCCATCGATCACCGGCGCTGCGTGCGGCATGGGTGGCCGATGAGCATTCGAATCGTCATCGCCGCCTGCCTGGGCCTGGCCAGCCCGATAGTGTGGGCCGGCACGCTGCCGGTCCCGTTGGACGGCAAAGTTGTCGATGAGCGCCCTGCGGTCGAGCAGGAGCGCGTCTATCCGATGGGCGCATTGCGCAAGATCAGTGGCCGCCTGCGCGTTGAAGGCAAGGTCGAGAGCCGTGGCCAGGTCAATTCCGTCACTTACCTGTTGCCCACCGAGCGTACCGCGCGCGAAGCCTTCACCAGCGCCCGCGAAGCGCTGCAGCGTGACGGCGGCTACCCGTTGTTCTGGTGTGAAAAACGTGACTGCGGCGAAGCCAGCCTGTGGGCCAATGAAGTGTTCAAGAACGCTCGGCTCAATGGCGGCGACGACCAACAGGCGTTCATCCTCCTGCGGCGCTCGGCAGAAGAGCCCAACACCCTGGTAGCGTTGTACAGCGTCACCGCTGGCAACAAGCGCGCCTACCTGCATGTGGAAGAGTTCGTTGCCGAGCAACCGCTGGGCGAACTGCTGCCCACCTCGGCTACGGTGATGCGCGAGCTGCGCGACACCGGCAAGCTCGACTACCCTGATCTTGCTGAGCCCAAGGATGCCTGGGTGACCCTGCTGAGCCGCAGCCTCAACCTCGACAGCACCCTGCGCGTGAGCTTGAGCGGCGAGCAAGCCGAAGCCTGGCGCGAACAACTGGCCAAGGCCGGTGTGCGTAGCGCGCGCCTGGAAGTGGGCACGGCACCGACAGAAGGCTTGCACCTGGAATTGATCCGCTGAAAGTGAGTCACCATGGCCAACAATGATCGCCTGCTGGTCCAGATCCTCCTGCTGGCGCTGCTCGGTGCCGGCTTGTGGGTGATGGCGCCGTTTATTTCCGCGCTGCTGTGGGGCGCTATCCTGGCGTTCGCCAGCTGGCCATTGATGCGCCTGCTCACGCGCCTGCTCGGCGGGCGCGAGACCCTCGCCGCCAGCGTGCTGACCACGGTGTGGATCTTGCTGGTGGCGCTGCCGCTGGTGTGGCTGGGGTTCAACCTGGCCGATCATATTCGTGATGCCACGGCCTTCGTGCGCGATGTCCAGGTCGATGGCTTGCCCGACGCACCGAGTTGGCTGGGGGGTATTCCCTTTGTCGGTGAACGACTGGTGGCGATGTGGGACTCTGTCGACCAGCAAGGCGCTGCGCTGATTGCATCGATCAAACCGTACCTGGGCCAGGTGGGCAACTGGCTGCTGGCGCGCAGTGCACAGATTGGCAGCGGCGTGCTCGAGCTGACCTTGAGCCTGGTGTTCGTGTTCTTCTTCTACCGCGACGGGCCACGTCTGGCGGCGTTCGTCTTGCGCTTGTTGCAACGGTTGATCGGCGAGCGTGCCGAGTACTACATCGACCTGGTGGCCGGCACCGTGCAGCGGGTGGTCAACGGCGTGATTGGTACCGCGGCGGCGCAAGGGCTGCTGGCGATGATCGGATTCCTGATCGCTGGGGTCCCTGGCGCTATCGTGCTTGGCCTGGTCACCTTCATGCTCAGCCTGATCCCCATGGGGCCACCGTTGGCCTGGATCCCCGCGACGGCCTGGCTGGTGTGGCAGGGGGAGTATGGGATGGCGGTGTTCCTCGGTATCTGGGGTACCTTCGTCATCAGCGGCGTGGATAACGTGCTCAAGCCCTACTTGATCAGCCGCGGCGGCAACCTGCCGTTGGTGATCGTGCTGCTTGGGGTATTTGGCGGGTTGATCGCATTTGGCTTCATTGGCCTGTTCATCGGGCCGACCTTGCTCGCAGTGGCCTACAGCCTGCTGCTGGACTGGAGCCGTAGCGCCGGGCAGCACACGCCACAGCGCTGATCCGGCCCGCACAACGCCTGGAGGAGCGTAATGCTGTTCACTTAAGATTTTGGGGCCGCGTTGCAGCCCTTCGCGGGCAAGCCCGCTCCCACAGGTATAGCACCGCTCGGACGGTCAGCGCCGTACCTGTAGGAGCGGGCTTGCCCGCGAAGGGCCGCAACGCGGCCCCAAAGCAGGCGACAAGGGCCTTAAGTGAACAGCATTACTGGAGCGGGACAAGCCCGCAGGCTCAGCAGCCGCTAACAGCAAACTGCTGGTCTTTACGCATTCTTTATGGCTTGAGCCACCCCGCGATCTCGCCCCTTTACGGCCCTCCCTCGGACAATTTCCCCAAAGCGGCCAACGCCGCAATTCGGGGAGATCGCTCATGAATATGCTCGATGGGGTGTCACTGCTGCTGGCAGTGGCGTTGGCGGTTTACCTGCTGGTGGCGCTGTTGCGCGCCGATCGCAGCTAGGGAGCGGCCATGCACAGTTATGATTTCGCGTTGTTGCTGGCGTTCTTCGCCATTGTGCTGCTGCCAGCACCGTGGCTTGGAAGGTTCTACTACAAGGTCATGGAAGGCCAGCGTACCTGGCTGTCACCCGTTCTTGCGCCCGTGGAGCAGGGCTGCTATCGCCTGGCGGGGGTGCGCCCCGAGCAGGAGCAGAACTGGAAGCAGTACACCTTGGCGCTGCTGGCATTCAACCTGGCCGGCTTCCTCCTGCTGTTCACGGTGCTGCTGTTGCAGGGTTACCTGCCACTGAATCCGCAACAGCTACCCGGCCAGGAATGGTCGCTGGCGTTCAACACGGCGGTGAGCTTCGTCACCAACACCAATTGGCAGGCCTATAGCGGTGAAGCTTCGGTCAGCTACCTGAGCCAGATGCTGGGCCTGACCGTGCAGAACTTCGTCAGTGCCGCCACCGGTCTTGCCGTGCTGGTCGCGCTGTGCCGTGGCATCGCCCGGCGCTCGTCCACCACCCTCGGTAACTTCTGGGTCGACATGACCCGCGCCACCCTCTACGGCCTGCTGCCGCTGTGCATCGTGCTCGCGCTGCTGCTGGTCTGGCAGGGCGTACCGCAGACGTTCGCCGACTATGCCCACGCGCTGACCCTGCAAGGCAGCGAGCAGACCATCCCACTGGGCCCTGCCGCCAGCCAGATCGCCATCAAGCAGCTGGGCACCAACGGCGGCGGCTTCTTCGGCGTCAACTCGGCGCACCCGTTCGAGAACCCAACGGCCTGGAGCAACCTGTTCGAGGTGGCCTCGATCATCCTCATCCCGGTCGCACTGGTGTTCACCTTCGGCCACTACGTCAAGGACCTACGCCAGAGCCGGGCAATCCTTGCCTGCATGTTGGCGCTGTTCCTGATCGGTGGCAGCACCGCGCTGTGGTCCGAATATCAGCCCAACCCCGCAATTGAGAACGCTCAGGTGCAGCAATCGGCGCCGATGGAGGGCAAGGAGAGCCGCTTCGGCACCACCGGTTCGGTGCTATGGACGGTCACCACCACCGCCGCCTCCAACGGCTCGGTCAACGCCATGCACGACAGCCTCAACCCGCTGACCGGCATGGTCGCGATGGTCAACATGATGGTCGGCGAGGTGATCTTCGGCGGCGTCGGCGCCGGGCTCTACGGCATGCTGCTGTTCGTCTTGATCGCAGTGTTCCTGGCCGGGCTGATGATCGGCCGCACTCCGGAATATCTGGGCAAGAAGCTCCAGGCCCGCGAAGTGCAGTTGCTGGTGGCGACGTTGTTGGTGATGCCCGTTGGCGTGCTGGTGCTCGGCGCCATCGCCGCCAGCTTGCCAGGCCCGGCCGCTGCCGTAACCAACCCCGGCGCGCACGGCTTTAGCCAGCTGCTCTATGCCTATACCTCCGGCACCGCCAACAACGGCTCGGCCTTCGCCGGCTTCGGCGCCAACACGATCTACCACAACCTGATGATCGCCCTGGCCATGCTCATCGGCCGCTTCGGCTACATCCTGCCGGTGCTGGCCCTGGCGGGAAGCTTGGCGGCGAAGAAAAGCGCGCCGCTGGGGCACAACAGCTTCCCCACCCACGGCCCACTGTTCACCAGCCTGCTGCTGGTCACCATCCTGCTGGTCGGCGGCCTGACCTTCTTGCCAACGCTGGCCCTGGGCCCCATTGCCGAACACCTGAGCCTGGGTTTCTGAGGAATCAACCATGAACATGCCCATTGCTGAAGTCAAAGCGCCGCGCGTCAGCGCCGACCAGACCCGCCTCGCCGCGTTGTGGCGGCCGGCCCTGATCCAGGCGTTGGTCAAGCTCGACCCACGCCAGCTCAAACGCTCGCCGGTGATGCTGGTGGTCGAACTGACCGCCATCCTCACCACCCTGCTGTGCTTCGCGCCGGACAGCGGCGTGAGTACCGCGGTGGCGGTGCAGATCGCCCTGTGGCTGTGGTTCACCGTGCTGTTCGCCAACTTCGCCGAAGCTCTCGCCGAAGGCCGTGGCAAGGCCCGCGCCGACAGCCTCAAGGCCGGCAGCCAAGGGCTGCAAGCCACCCGCCGCAACGCCGCTGGCCAGTTCGAGCAGGTTGCCGCCAGCGAGCTGCGCAAGGGCGACGTGGTCAAGGTGATTGCCGGTGAGTTGATCCCCGGTGACGGCGAGGTGATCGAAGGCATCGCTGCGGTCAATGAAGCGGCCATTACCGGTGAATCAGCGCCGGTGATCCGCGAGTCCGGCGGCGACCGCTCGGCCGTCACCGGCAACACCCGGCTGGTGTCCGACTGGCTGCTGATCCGCATCAGCAGCAACCCCGGCGAGTCGACCCTAGACCGCATGATCGCCCTGGTCGAAGGCGCCAAACGGCAGAAAACCCCCAACGAAATCGCCCTGGACATCCTGCTGATTGGCCTGACCCTGATCTTCCTGATCGTGGTGGTGACCTTGCAGCCGTTCACCCATTTCGTGGGAGGGAGCCTGCCACTGATCTTCCTTGCCGCACTGTTGGTCACGCTGATCCCCACCACCATCGGTGGCCTGCTGTCGGCGATTGGTATCGCCGGCATGGATCGCCTGGTGCGGTTGAATGTGATCGCTCGCTCCGGTCGCGCGGTCGAGGCCGCGGGTGATGTGCACACGCTGATGCTCGACAAGACCGGCACCATCACCTTCGGCAACCGTCGTTGCAGCGCGCTGCACGCGGCACCCGGCATTAGCGCCAAAGAGCTGGGGGAGGGCGCCTTGCTTGCGTCGCTGGCCGACGATACTGCCGAAGGCAAGTCGATTGTCGAGTACCTGCGCCAACTGCACGACTTCATCGAGCCCTCGCCTGAGCAATTGACCCCCATCGCCTTCAGCGCCGAGACCCGTCTCTCTGGCGTCGACCTGCAACAACACCGCTACCGCAAGGGCGCCGTCGATGCCGTGTTGGCCTTCGTCGGCATGCAGCGCCTGGAGATGCCCGTGCCGCTGGCCAAGGAGGTCGAACGCATCGCCCAGAGCGGCGGCACGCCATTGCTGGTTTGCGTCGACAAACGCCTGCTCGGCGTGATCCACCTCAAGGACGTGGTCAAGCCCGGCATTCGCGAACGCTTCGCCCAATTGCGCAAGCTGGGCATCCGCACCGTGATGGTCACCGGCGACAACCCGCTGACCGCCGCCGCCATTGCCGCCGAGGCCGGGGTCGATGACGTGCTCGCCGAAGCCACCCCAGAGAAGAAGCTCGCCCGCATCCGCCAGGAGCAGAACGACGGCCGCCTGGTCGCCATGTGTGGTGACGGCGCCAACGATGCCCCGGCCCTGGCCCAGGCAGACGTCGGCATGGCCATGAACGACGGCACCCAGGCGGCCCGCGAGGCGGCCAACATGGTCGACCTGGACAGCGACCCGACCAAGCTGCTCGACGTGGTCCAGGTGGGCAAAGAACTGCTGGTCACCCGTGGCGCGCTGACCACCTTCTCGATCGCCAACGACGTGGCCAAGTACTTCGCCATTCTTCCGGCGCTGTTCGCCGCGATCTACCCGCAACTGGGCGTGCTCAACCTGATGCAACTGGCCAGCCCGCAGAGCGCGATCCTTTCGGCGATCGTGTTCAATGCGCTGATCATCATCGTGCTGATCCCGCTGGCCCTGCGCGGCGTGCGCGTGCAAGCCGCCAGCGCCGCCCACCTGCTGCGGCGCAACCTGCTGATCTACGGCGTGGGCGGGATCATCGTGCCGTTTGCCGGGATCAAGCTGATCGACCTGCTGCTCAACGCATTGCACCTGGTGTGAAGGAGACCAACATGACTGCTTATGTACGCCCGGCCTTGAGCCTGGCCCTGCTGATGACCCTGGTGACCGGTGCGCTGTATCCCCTGGCGGTGACCGGGATTGCCCAGCTCGCCTTCCCCGAACAGGCCAATGGCAGCCTGGTGCGCGACGCCCAAGGGCAGGTGCGCGGGTCTGCCTTGATCGCCCAGCAGGCCACGGGCGATGGCTGGTTCCATCCACGGCCTTCGGCGGCAGGGTATGCCACTGTGGCCAGTGGTGCGAGTAACCTCGGCCCGAGTAATCCGGCGCTGGCGCAGCGGATAACGGCCGATGCCAGTGCGCTTTACCGCGCAGATCTTGGCCCGGTGCCGCAGGCCCTGCTGACCACCTCCGGCAGCGGTCTGGACCCGCACCTGCCGCCAGCGGCGGTGGCCTATCAGATCCCGCGGGTGGCAGCGGCGCGGCAAGTACCGGTAGAGCGCTTGCAAGCCCTGCTCGAAGAGGCCACCCTCCACCCATTGATCGGCCCGCCAGTGGTCAACGTCCTGGCCTTGAATCAGGCCTTGGAAAAATGGCCACATTGATAGTGGGGGCCGCATTGCGGCCCAAGTCCGACTGACCGCCGCAAAAGTGAAGGATGCAACATGAGTGATTCCGCCCGCGCCGACGCGCTGTTGGCGGGCTTGCCCCGCGAAGGCCGCGGCAGGCTCAAGGTATTTCTCGGCGCCGCCCCTGGCGTAGGCAAGACCTACGCCATGCTCCAGGCCGCCCACGCCCAGCAACGCCAAGGCGTGCAAGTGGTCGCTGGGGTGGTCGAAACCCACGGCCGCGGCGAAACCGAAGCGCTGTTCGCCGGCCTGCTCCAGCAACCCTTGCTACGCAGCGACTACCGCGGGGTAACCCTGGAAGAAATGGACCTCGACGGCCTGCTCAAGGCCGCACCGCCGTTGGTCCTGGTCGACGAACTGGCCCACACCAACGCCCCCAACAGCCGCCACGCCAAACGCTGGCAAGACGTCCAGGAACTGCTGGCAGCCGGCATCGACGTCTACACCACGGTCAACGTCCAGCACCTGGAAAGCCTCAACGACAAAGTCCGCGACATCACCGGCGTGCAGGTGCGCGAAACCCTGCCGGACTGGGTCCTGCAAGAAGCCTTCGAACTGGTCCTGATCGACCTGCCGCCGCGCGAGCTGCTCGAGCGCCTGCGCGAAGGCAAGGTCTACGTCCCCGAGCAGGCCCGCGCCGCCATCGACGCGTTCTTCTCGCAAACCAACCTCAGCGCCTTGCGCGAGCTGGCCATGCAAACCGCCGCCGCGCAGGTCGATGCCGACCTCGCCCACGGCTACCGCCAACGCGGCCAGGAAGCTCCGGCCTTGCGCGGCCGGCTATTGGTCGGTGTCGACGGCGACGAGCAGGCCGAGCGCCTGGTGCGCCACGCCAGCCGCGTCGCCCAGCGCCGCCACCTGCCGTGGAGCCTGGTCCATGTCGATAACGGCAAGCTGCGCGACGAGAATGCCCGGCAACGCCTGCAAGCGGCCCAGCAATTGGCCGAACGGCTGGGCGGCGAGGTGGTCTTGCTGCGCGCTGGCGAAGTCGCACGCACGCTGATCCAGCACGCCAGCGAGCGCCGCGCCAGCCTGGTGCTGGTCGGCCAATCGCGCGACCGCTGGCGCCGTCGTCTTTTCGGCGCGGGCGTGGCTACACGTCTGCTGCGTGAAAGCCATGGCCTGGAGATCAACGTGCTCGACCGCGATGTGCAACCGGTAGCGGCGCGGGCGGTGGTCAAGCGTGTCTGGGTCTGGCGCCATTACCTGCTGGCGCTGCTCGCCACCGCGCTGGCAGCGGGTCTGGCTTGGGCGGTGTCCAGCGTGTTGGCGCTGCCGAACATCTCGCTGGTGTTCCTCGCCGCTGTATTGCTGGTCGCAGTACGCAGCAGCCTCGGCCCGGCACTGGCCTGCGCCGCGCTGTCGTTCCTGACCTATGATTTTCTGTTCATCCCGCCCAACTTCTCCTTCAGCATCCAGCGCGAAGAAGACGTGCTGACCCTGGTGTTCTTCCTGCTCATGGCGGCACTGACCGGCAACCTTGCCGCGCGTCAGCGTCGCCAGCTGCAAGCCCTGCGCGAGACTCAGGCGCAGACCAACCAACTGCTCGACCTGTCGCGCCGCTTGACAGTGGCCACCGACCGTCAGGCCGTGCTCAACGCCGCCAACCAGCACCTCGATGGCTGGCAAGACGTGCAGGTGTGCCTGATGGAGCGCGGTAGCGAAGGCCTGCTGCAGGTCGCCAGTGGCCAGCCGCCGGCGCTGACCGATAACGAACGCGCCGCGGCCGACTGGGCCTGGCAACATGGCCAGGCCGCCGGCCACGGCAGCGACACCTTGCCCCATGGCCGCTGGTGGTGGTGGCCGCTGGCGGTCGAAGACCAGCCGCTGGCCTTGCTGGGCGTGCGCCCGCGTACAAACGACAGCCTGAGCCCCCAGCGCCGCCGGCTGCTGATGGCCCTGGCCCAACCGCTGGCCCAGGCCCTGGCCCGCGCGCGCCTGGGCGAGCAACTGGAAGCGGCGCGCCTGCACGGCGAAACCGAACAACTGCGCAGCGCCTTGCTCGCCTCGGTCTCGCACGACCTGCGCACCCCACTGACCGCCATGCGCGGCAGCATCGACAGCCTGCTGGCGCTGGGCGATGCGATCCCTCCCGAGGACCGTCGCGAGTTGCTCGAAGGCACCCGCAACGAAGCCGAGCGTCTCGATCGCTACATCCAGAACCTGCTCGACATGACCCGTCTCGGCCACGGTGGTCTCAAGCTGGCCCGCGACTGGGTCGCCCCGGCCGACATCGTCGGCAGCGCCCTCAACCGCCTGCGCGTGGTGCTGGCGCCACTGCGGGTGAGCACCGACGTACCCACTGAGTTGCCGCTGCTGTTCGTGCATGCTGCGTTGATCGAGCAAGCATTGGTCAATGTCCTGGAAAACGCCGCGCGCTTCTCACCCAACAACGGCCGCCTCGAACTGCGCGTACAGGTGCGCGACGAGCAACTGTGCCTTGTCGTCAGCGACCAAGGCCCAGGCATCCCGGTGGCCGAGCGCGAGAAGATCTTCGACATGTTCTACACCGCCGCCCGCGGCGACCGCGGGGGGCAAGGCACTGGCCTGGGCCTGGCGATCTGCCAAGGCATGATCGGTGCCCACGGCGGTAGCATCCTGGTCGGCGAAGGCATCGATGGCCAGGGCACCTGCATCACTCTATGCTTGCCGCTGCCCACCCAACCTGAAACCGAAAGCCAAGACTCATGAGCCAAGCCGCCACCCTGTTGGTCATCGACGATGAGCCACAGATTCGCAAATTCCTGCGCATCAGCCTGGTGTCCCAGGGCTACAAAGTGATCGAAGCCGCCAACGGCGCCGAAGGCCTGGCTCAAGCCGCGCTGGCCAAACCGGACCTAGTGGTGCTCGACCTCGGCTTGCCTGACATGGACGGCCAGCAGGTGCTGCGCGAGCTGCGCGAATGGAGCACGGTGCCGGTGATGGTGCTGTCGGTGCGCGCCAGCGAAGTGCAGAAAGTCGATGCGCTGGATGGCGGCGCCAACGACTACGTGACCAAGCCATTTGGCATCCAGGAGTTTCTCGCGCGCATCCGCGCCTTGTTACGCCAAGCCCCACAAGCCGAAGTAGGGCAGGCGACGGCCAGCTTTGGCCCGCTGCTGGTCGACTTCGCCTTTCGCAAAGTGACCCTCGATGGCGTCGAAGTGGCGTTGACTCGCAAAGAGTACGCGCTGCTGGCCCAGCTGGCCGGGCACCCCGGTCGCGTGATCACCCAGCAACAACTGCTCAAGGACATCTGGGGCCCGACCCACGTCGACGACAGCCATTACCTGCGCATCGTCGTCGCTCATGTACGGCAGAAGCTCGGCGATGACCCGACTGCGCCGCGCTTCATCATTACCGAGCCTGGGGTTGGGTATCGATTGGTCGCGCCTTAAGCTGCAACCTCTCCCCTCAGTCTCTGTGGCAGTGGTTTATCCGCGAACAAGCTGGCATGGCCACCATCCCCTTATGGCGAGGGCTAAGCCCTCGTTCGCGGGTAAACTGAACTGGTCAACTTATTTTGGACACCAGTTAAGGTTTCATGCCGCATCCTTGAGCTTTTTCTCCATGGCTACCGGGGTTTGATAACCGTTGTAGCTGTGGAGGCGCTTCAGGTTGTAGCGGACCA
>NZ_JBCPSP010000118.1:0-257 GCF_051129895.1 Pseudomonas sp. Je.1.5.c | reverse complement strand
ACCGCGCAAACCATCGGCGCCAACGCCCACCGGAAAATCAACGCCCTGGCCGACCCGAGCAACACCCAGAGCATTGGCTACCTGGTCAGCATGCTGCTGACCGCCCTGGCCAATCGCAAAGGCCGCAGGACCCAGGCGCAGAACATCGCCCCGCACGGCACCAGCCAGGCCACTGCGGTGAGTGGCCAGGGCCAGCTGGTCGCCCGCTCCAGCGAAGCCCCGGCCAAAGCCGATCCGTCCGCCAAGAAGGACGGCTG
>NZ_JBCPSP010000117.1:0-265 GCF_051129895.1 Pseudomonas sp. Je.1.5.c | reverse complement strand
GTTGCTGCAGGCCGTTGCCTTGCACGCGGCCGATTTCCCGGTGCAGGGCGTCGCGCTGGTAGCTGAGCAGCTCGGCGTCATCGAGCTTGATCGCCAGCAGGTGGCCGCTGCCGTAGGTCAGCCAGCTAACCCGGTGGTCATCCGGGCGGGTGGTGGCACAGCGTTGGTTGAGGGCGTCGTACTCGTGCTGCCAGATGGCCACGCTGGGGGTGTCGAGAAAGCGGTAGTACTGGTGCTCGCGGCTGAGGTTGCCGGCCCGGTCGTA
>NZ_JBCPSP010000116.1:0-268 GCF_051129895.1 Pseudomonas sp. Je.1.5.c | reverse complement strand
GCGGAAACCTTCGCCTTCGACCCCGCCAGCAACCTGCTCGACCCCCACGAAGCGCCCCAGGCCAACGGCCTCAAACGCAGCCGGCAGATGGACAACCTGCTGCACCAGTACCTGGGCAACCACTACCGCTACGACCCCCGTGGCAACCTCAGCGAGCGCTGGCTGGACGGCCAGCACGGCCGCTTCACCTGGGACCTGTACGACCGCCTGGTGGGCTACGAAGATGCCCGGCTCAAGGTCAACTACGGCTACGACGCCCTCGGCCGGC
>NZ_JBCPSP010000115.1:0-286 GCF_051129895.1 Pseudomonas sp. Je.1.5.c | reverse complement strand
CTCGACCTGCCGCAGCATCAGCTTCGCCCGTGGCAGCGAAACCCTCACCCACACCGATTTCAGTTTGCCCGGCTGCTTTGCGCTGCAGTGGTCACGCACCTACCGCTCCAGCCTGGCGGCGCTCGACCGTGGCGTGTTCGGCGCCCGCTGGATCACGCCGTTCTCGACCTGCCTCGATGTGCTCAAGCAGGGCGTGCTCTACCACGCCGCGGACGGTCGCAGCCACGCCTACCCGCTGCCGAAAATCGGCAAGCACCATTACGACGCCATCGAAGGCCTGGTGCTG
>NZ_JBCPSP010000114.1:0-297 GCF_051129895.1 Pseudomonas sp. Je.1.5.c | reverse complement strand
CTCGACCTGCCGCAGCATCAGCTTCGCCCGTGGCAGCGAAACCCTCACCCACACCGATTTCAGTTTGCCCGGCTGCTTTGCGCTGCAGTGGTCACGCACCTACCGCTCCAGCCTGGCGGCGCTCGACGGTGGCGTGTTCGGCGCCCGCTGGATCACACCCTTCTCGACCCGCCTCGATGTGCTCAAGCAGGGCGTGCTCTACCACGCCGCGGACGGTCGCAGCCACGCCTACCCGCTGCCGAAAATCGGCAAGCACCATTACGACGCCATCGAAGGCCTGGTGCTGATTCGCACCCA
>NZ_JBCPSP010000113.1:0-307 GCF_051129895.1 Pseudomonas sp. Je.1.5.c | reverse complement strand
CGCTGCCGAAAATCGGCAAGCACCATTACGACGCCATCGAAGGCCTGGTGCTGATTCGCACCCAAGAGACGCAACTGGTCATCGCCCGCGGCTATGCCAGCCAGGAAAGCTACCAGCGCCAGGGCGATCGCTTCGTGCTGCAGAGCATCCGCCAGCGCGGCGGCGCGCGTATCGACCTGCACAGCGACCGCAGCGGGCGCGGCATCAACCTGCAATGGCAAGGCACCGGGCCTGACGCCAAGGCGGTGCGCGAGTGGGCCGACGATGGCAGCTTCGATACCCGCCTGGCGTGGGATGCCGATGTTCG
>NZ_JBCPSP010000112.1:0-329 GCF_051129895.1 Pseudomonas sp. Je.1.5.c | reverse complement strand
GGCGGTACTCGATCCGAAGCTGGCGCACAGCGTGATTGTCGTCAGCGTCTGGGTCCAAGGAACGGCAGAGCAAGTGCGCGACACGCTGGTCAATGGCACACGCGCCAGCCTTGAGGAATTGAACCGGACAGCGCAGGTGACGATGCTCGATCTGACCGTCGCCGTGGGCACCCTGGAGCCGAATGCGCGCCAGGCGCTGCAGGGCCTGCGGGTGACCTCGCGACAAGCGGCGCAGTTGCTTGGCACCAGTTTCACAGGGCTGCGCGGGGTCGCGGGAAGCTGGGAGTTGCTGCTGGCCATGGGCGGGCTGTACCTGCTCAGTGACAGCC
>NZ_JBCPSP010000111.1:0-345 GCF_051129895.1 Pseudomonas sp. Je.1.5.c | reverse complement strand
ACATCACCCAGCACCTGCACGCCGATGGCAGCACCGAGCGCTTCGCCTACGACGAGCGCGGCAACCTGCTGCAACATACCCGCGCCGACGGCAGTTGCGTGCACTACGCCTACGACGACCACGACCAGCTGCTCAAGACCCGCGACGCCGAAGGCGGCCTGTGGCGGCGGGACTACGACCAGCGCGGCAACCTCATCGAAACCATCGACCCGCTGGAAAACACCACCCAGTACCGCTACAACAGCGACAACCTGCCCATCGCCGTAGTCGATGCCAATGGCAACGAAAAAACCCTCGCCTACACCGGCGACGGCCTGCTCAGCCAGTACACCGACTGCTCCGGCC
>NZ_JBCPSP010000110.1:0-348 GCF_051129895.1 Pseudomonas sp. Je.1.5.c | reverse complement strand
TGCCAGGGGATGGCGGCGTCTTTGCCGCCATCGATGCCATCGCAGACCTGATTACCCTGATCGATGGCAATCAGGATGACGTCGTTACCTGGATCAGCTTTGGCATCAACGTCTTCGGCATCATGTCGTTCCCCGGCGTCGGCGCCGCCCGGGCGGCAATCCGCCCGACCCTGCACATGCTGCGCAGCCACAGCAAAGCCACCCTTGGCAATGCCTTGCTAACCGCGCTGGAAAGCAACCTCAACGCGCTCGCCCCCGGCGCCATTGAAGACTTTGCCACCGCGCTGCAACAGGGCCTTGCCAGCCTGCTCAGCCAGATCGCCGACAAGATCAAGCAAACCTGCCTCA
>NZ_JBCPSP010000109.1:0-376 GCF_051129895.1 Pseudomonas sp. Je.1.5.c | reverse complement strand
GCAGCCACTTCAGCCAGAGCGCTGCGCTGCTGCCCGCAGCCGGCTGCGCCTCGCGGTTGGCGGTTGGCGCTTCGCTGATGCCGCCGGCCAGGCACAGCGCCATGGTCTTGCAGTAGGCGATGCCAGACTCGCGATCATTGCCGTCATAATCGTATTGCTCGATGCGCTTGAACGTCGGGCTGGCGCACAGCGACGCGTAGAACCTGGCATTGAGGTCAATGTAATGTTGGTACTGCGCCTCCTGGCGGCCGTACTCGGCTTGGAAGGCGGCGCGCATCGGTTCGTGATAGCGCTGCTCGAGCCGCTCGTCGCTGTTCTGCGCCGTGTAATCGACTATTCGCTGGCGCTCCACCGCAGGGTCGACGAACAGCGGTGG
>NZ_JBCPSP010000010.1:0-142696 GCF_051129895.1 Pseudomonas sp. Je.1.5.c | reverse complement strand
TGGCGTTTAAATGGCCTTTCGCGCTGTAAAGCCAGTGGCCTATCGCGGGGGCAAGCCCGCTCCCAGGCGTGGGAGCGGGCTTGCCCCCGCGATAACGTCAGCAGTACATCACAACTGCTCCAGGCACCCCGCCAGATCGCTGCCCAGCTTCTCCAGCAAGCGCTCATAGCCCTTGCCATCCACAGGGTCCGTGCCACCCAAGGCATCCAGCTCGGCCAGGCGCACCGGTAACCCGGCAGTCAGCGTCTCAGCCAAACGCGGGCGCAGCGGCGGCTCGCTGAATACACACGTCTTGCCCACTTCCTGCAGGCGCTTGCGCATCGCCGCCACGTGCTGCGCCCCTGGCTGCACTTCCGAGGCAACGCTAAATACCCCAGTGTGCTTGAGGCCATAGTTGGCCTCGAAGTAGTCGAAGGCCTCGTGGAACACGAAGTACGGCTTGTTGGCCACCCCAGCCAGGCGTGCCTTGATACGCTGGTCCAACGCGTCCAGCCGCTCGTCGAAGGCTTTGAGATTGCCCTGGTAACGCGCCGCATTGGCTGGATCGACCTTGGCCAGGTCTGCGGCCATCTTCGCGGCAATCACCCGCGCATTGACCGACGACAACCACAAATGCGCATCCAGGCTGCCTGGGCGGTGATCATGGTCGTGATCGTCATGGTCGTCGTGCCCACCTTCATCGTGCGAATGGCTGTCCTCGCCAAAGTGGCGCAGTTGCATGCCGGGCAGCGACTGCACGGCAACGCTTGGCTTGCTGCGGGCGTTGAGGACGCGCGGCAGGAAGTTTTCCATGTCCGGGCCGATCCAGTACAACAGGTCCGCATCGCCCACGCGCCGTACGTCGGAAGGGCGCAAGGCGTAGTGGTGCGGCGAGGCACCAGGCGGCAGCAGCACGTCAGGGCTGCCAACGCCGTCCTGCACCGCCGCGGCAATCTGCTGCAAGGGCTTGATGCTGGTCAGCACGCGGACGTCAGCCTGGGCAGAACAGGCGATAAAAGCGACAAAAAGGACAAGGAAACGGGGCACGGTGAATACTCGACTTGTCAGAAACAGGTAACATAATAACGTCTCCATTCAGAACCGTCGCCGCTCATGTCCATCACGCCGCTGGCTCACCGTCCCCACGACCATTCCCATTGCGTGCACAGCGCCCTGGCCGAAGCCGATGCCATCTGCATCCGCCAAGGCCTGCGCCTGACTGCCTTGCGCCGCCGGGTGCTGGAGCTGGTCTGGCAGAGCCACAAGCCGCTGGGCGCCTACGACATCCTCGCAGTGCTCAGTGAGCAGGACGGCCGCCGCGCGGCGCCGCCAACCGTGTACCGGGCGCTGGATTTCCTCCTGGAAAACGGCCTGGTGCACCGCATCGCCTCGCTCAACGCGTTTATCGGCTGCAGCCATCCTGAGCACGCGCACCAGGGTCAGTTCTTGATCTGCCGCGCATGCCACGTGGCCATCGAGCTTGAGCAAGACAGCATCAGCGGCGCCATCGTCGCCAGCGCCAAGGCCGTCGGTTTCAGCGTCGAAACCCAGACCGTGGAAGTGGTGGGCCTGTGCGGCAACTGCCGAGGCGCGGCATGAGCGATGCACTGATCCGCCTCGAACAGGTCGGGGTCACGTTCGCAGGCGAAGCGGTTCTGGACAACATTGACCTGGCAGTGGCGCCTGGCCAGATCGTCACCCTGATCGGCCCCAATGGCGCCGGCAAGACCACCCTGGTGCGCGCCGTGCTCGGCCTGCTCAAGCCCCATCGGGGCAAGGTCTGGCGCAAGCCCAAGCTGCGCATCGGCTACATGCCGCAGAAGATCCAGGTCGACCCGACGCTGCCGCTGTCGGTACTGCGCTTCTTGCGCCTGGTGCCCGGTGTAGACCGCGCGGCAGCCGTTTCAGCGTTGCAGGAAGTGGGCGCCGAACAGGTCATCGACAACCCGATCCAGAACATCTCCGGTGGTGAGATGCAGCGTGTGCTGCTGGCCCGGGCGCTGCTGCGCGAGCCGCAACTGCTGGTGCTCGACGAGCCGGTGCAGGGCGTCGACGTGGTCGGCCAGACCGAGCTGTACAACCTGATCACCCGCCTGCGCGACCGCCACGGCTGCGGCGTGCTGATGGTCTCGCACGACCTGCACCTGGTGATGAGCACCACCGACCAGGTGGTCTGTCTGAACCGCCATGTGTGCTGCTCGGGCCATCCGGAGCAGGTCAGTGGCGACCCAGCCTTCGTCGAGCTGTTCGGCCAGAACGCACCTAGCCTGGCGATCTACCACCACCATCACGATCACAGCCACGACCTGCATGGCTCGGTGGTCGCCCCCGGCACCCATGTTCACGGAGAGCACTGCAAGCATGGCTGATTTTCTTCTCTACGCCCTGCTCGCGGGACTGTCCTTGGCTGTGGTGGCCGGCCCCCTGGGGTCTTTCGTGGTCTGGCGGCGGATGGCCTACTTCGGCGATACCCTGTCCCACGCCGCTTTACTCGGGGTAGCACTGGGTTTCGTGCTGGACGTGAGCCCAGCGTTGGCGGTGACGGTTGGCTGCCTGTTGCTGGCGATCCTGCTGGTGACCCTGCAACAACGTCAGCCGCTGGCCTCCGACACCTTGCTCGGCATCCTCGCACCCAGCACCTTGTCGCTGGGCCTGGTGGTGCTGAGCTTCATGCACGATGTGCGCATCGACCTGATGGCCTACCTGTTCGGCGACCTGCTGGCGATCAGCCCGACTGACCTGGGCTGGATCCTCGGCGGCAGTGCGCTGGTCCTGCTGCTGCTCGGTGCACTGTGGCGGCCACTGCTGGCGATCACCGTGCACGAAGAGCTGGCGATGGTCGAAGGCTTGCCGGTGGCGGCCTTGCGCATGGCGCTGATGCTGCTGATCGCGGTCGTGATTGCCGTGGCGATGAAGATCGTAGGCGTGTTGCTGATCACCTCGTTGCTGATCATTCCGGCGGCTGCGGCGCAGCGTCACGCCCGCTCGCCCGAGCAGATGGCGCTGGGCGCCAGCCTGCTGGGGGTCACGGCGGTATGCGGCGGCCTGGCGATGTCCTGGTTCAAGGACACCCCAGCCGGCCCATCGATCGTGGTCTGCGCGGCGGTGCTATTCTTGCTGAGCCTGGCGGTGCCGAAGCGCTGAAAAATCTGGGTGCGCGCAGGCGCATCCTGCAACCTTTTCGCGGGTAAAGGGTCTGTAAGACTTGTTTTCGAGCGTGCGCACCTGGGTGTAGACTTGCTCGCTTTTTGCGCAAATAGAGAGTCGCAGGAATGAAGCCGTTCGCCTCCCGTTATCTGCTTGTTGCCGTGTTTTCGTTGTTCCTGGCCGCGTGTTCCAGCGCCCCGGTCGAACAATCGACCGCGCCTGCCCAGCCTGATGCCTGGGGGCAACTGGAGCAGAGCATTGCCAGCAACGAGCTGGCCACAGCCGAAGATCAGTTGACCGCCTTGCAGGCGCAATCGCCTGACGATGCCCGTGTTGAACAGTATCAGCGGCAATTGGCCGAAGCCTATCTGCGCCGTAGCCAGATCGTGCTGCAAAAGGGCGATGTCAATGCTGCCGCCACTGCCCTGGCGCGGGCGCGGGCACTGATGCCGCGTGCACCTGCCATCACCGGCGGTGATGCCGTGGCCCAGGCACGCAAGGCTGAGCTTGAGCGCGCGGAGGCTGCGCTCAAGGCGGCTGAGGCCAAGCCCAAGGCGCGAGTGATCGATCCGTCTGCGCCGAGCACTGTGGTGGCGCTGAAGACCACCGACAGCCGCGCCATGCGCCGCCAGCTCGATGACATTGCCGCGGATGTGGTGAATTATCAGTGCGACGTGGTCTTCCAGGTGCCGCGCACTGACGATGCGCCCTGGTTGAAAACCTTGCTGGAAAAGCGCGTGCGCAAGCTCGACAGTGGCTTTGAGCTGAAGCAGAAGCATGAAATTCAGCGCTCGCTGCCGGCGCAGGTGGTGCTGGTACCGCATCAGGGTTGAAAATTTTGGGGCTGCTGTGCAGCCCCAAAAATCTCACGCCGGAACAGATTCAGCAGCCGCCTCGCGCTCCCAGACTCGATGCCCTTCCACTGCCTTGACGAAGGCATCGACTGCTTTCTGATCATCTCCGACCAGCAACCCCTTGTCTTCCTTGAGCCCCAGCTTGTCCAGCAATGCCTTGGCGTCCTTAGCCAGGCCTATCGCCTTCAGGTGCTTATAGGCCTCAAGCAAGTAATGCTTGGCCAGGCCACTTTCACCCAGCGCCTGCAGCGAAGCCTTGCCAGCCGGAACCAAAACCCCGTCGACCAGCACCGACGGCATCCCCTCCATCGACGCATCCACCGCCAGCGCCTGGCCATCGGCAGTCTTCACTGGCGCCGAACTCGGCCCCAACAGCAACGGCCGGGCACTTTGCGCTTCCAGCGCCTTGACCAACCTGTCGACATCCGCGCCATCGACCCCATCGGCCACCAGCAGGGCGATCTTGCGCCCCTTGATCCCCACGCTGCCGGGGTGATTCATCTGGCTCAACGCCGGCGATTTGGCCAGTTTCGAACCCTTGACCTGCACCGTGCCCTTCTTCGGCGCCGGCAAACCCAGGTTGGCCGCCACTGCCGCCGCCAACTTCAGATCGATGTTGGCGAGAATCTCGTTCACCTCGCGCGCTCGAATATGCTCGCGCTCAACTTTGCCCAACTCAAAGCTGTAGGCCTTGATGATGTGCTGTTGCTCATGCGCGCTCATGCTCTGGAAGAACAACCGCGCCTGCGAGAAGTGGTCGCTGAACGAGTCACTGCGTTGGCGGATCTTGTTGGCGTCGATACGCTCCTGATAGCTCTCGAAGCCGCCATCTTGCGGGCCAGGTGGGGTTTCCTTAGGCCAGCCGCCGTCGATACTGTTGGGCTCGTAGGAGGCGCGCCCCTTGTCGATGGTCATGCGGTGCAAGGCATCGCGCTGACCGTTGTGATTGGGCGCAACCGGGCGGTTGATCGGGATTTCATGAAAGTTCGGCCCACCTAGGCGGCTGATCTGGGTATCGGTGTAGGAGAACAGCCGGCCCTGCAAGAGCGGGTCGTTGGTGAAGTCGATACCCGGCACGATGTGTCCGGGGCAGAAGGCGATCTGCTCGACCTCGGCAAAGAAGTTGTCCGGGTTGCGGTTGAGCACCATCTTGCCCAGCGGGGTCACCGGCACCAGCTCTTCGGGGATGATCTTGGTCGGGTCGAGCAGGTCGAAGTCGAACTTGTGCTCATCCGCCTCCGGCACGATCTGTACGCCCAGCTCCCACTCCGGATAGTCACCCGTTTCGATCGCCTCCCACAGGTCACGGCGATGGTAGTCGGTGTCTTTGCCTGCCAGTTTTTGCGCTTCGTCCCACAATACCGAGTGCACACCCTGACGCGGCTTCCAGTGGAATTTGACGAAGCTGGCCACCCCCTCGGCGTTGATCAGGCGGAAGGTATGCACGCCAAAGCCTTCCATCATCCGCAGGCTGCGCGGAATGGCGCGGTCAGACATGGCCCAGATGACCATGTGCGCCGACTCCGGCACCAGCGAGACGAAGTCCCAGAAGGTGTCGTGGGCCGAGCCTCCAGTGGGGATCTCGTTGTGCGGTTCGGGCTTCACCGCATGGACAAAGTCGGGAAACTTGATCGCATCCTGGATAAAGAACACCGGCATGTTGTTGCCAACCAGGTCGAAATTGCCCTCATCGGTGTAGAACTTCACGGCAAAACCGCGCACGTCGCGCACCGTGTCGCCAGAGCCACGCGGCCCCTGCACTGTGGAAAAGCGCACGAACACCGGGGTGATTTTCTCTGGATCGCGCAGGAACCCAGCCTTGGTCAGCTCGGCATGGTCGCCATAGCTCTGAAAGTAACCATGCGCACCGGTGCCACGGGCGTGGACGATACGCTCGGGAATGCGCTCATGGTCGAAGTGGGTGATCTTCTCGCGCATGATGAAGTCTTCGAGCAGCGAAGGCCCGCGCGCGCCGGCTTTGAGAGAGTTCTGGTTGTCGGCTATCTTCACCCCCTGATTGGTGCGCAACGCTTCGCCGGTAGCATCGCCACGGAAGTTTTCCAGGCTCTGCAGCTTGGCATTGGTGTTGGCGCGGTCGGGGGTCTGGGTGCCGGCGAGCTGGCTTTCACGGGGGGCGTCGGGGTTCTTGCTGGGCATCTTCGGCTCTCCTCATCAGTCTTCAGGCTGCCCTTACGGGCTTGTTCTAGTAGTGACTGGAGGGTGGCGACAGGCGTTCAATCAGGTTTACCGGCTGTCGCGTTATATCCGCGCGATTGGTCGGTTACGAAATAAATGCTAAGAACAGCTATGGGAAAAGGCTAAAATGCGCGCCCGGCTTACCGCTGACCCAACTTCCATGCGCCCCACAAGGTTCGCTACGTGATCGAGTTTCAACATGTGCACAAGACCTACCGCGTCGCCGGTAGGGACATCCCCGCCCTCAATCCGACCAGCCTGACCATTGAAAATGGCCAAGTGTTCGGCCTGATCGGCCACTCCGGCGCCGGCAAGAGCACCTTGCTGCGCCTGATCAACCGCCTTGAAGCGCCAAGCGGCGGCAAGATCATCGTCGATGGCGAAGACGTCACCGCGTTCGACGCCAACCAGCTGCGCGGCTTCCGCCAGCAGGTCGGGATGATCTTCCAGCACTTCAACCTGCTGGCCTCCAAGACCGTTGCCGACAACGTCGCCTTGCCGCTGCTGCTCGCCGGCGAGCTGTCGCGTGCCGAGATCGACAAGCGCGTGACTGAATTGCTCGCCCGCGTTGGCCTGCAAGACCACGCCAAGAAGTACCCCGCCCAGTTGTCTGGCGGGCAGAAGCAGCGCGTCGGTATCGCCCGCGCCCTGTCGACCCGGCCGAAGATCCTGCTGTGCGACGAGGCCACCAGTGCCCTCGACCCGCAAACCACCGCCTCGGTGCTGCAGCTGCTGGCGGAGATCAACCGCGAACTGAAGCTGACCATCGTCCTGATCACCCATGAAATGGACGTGATCCGCCGGGTCTGCGACCGCGTGGCGGTGATGGACGCCGGCCAGATCGTCGAACAAGGGCCGGTGGCCGAGGTGTTCCTGCACCCACAGCACCCGACCACCAAGCGCTTCGTCCAGGAAGACGAGCAAGTCGATGAGGGCGAGCAACGCGACGACTTCGCCCACGTGCCAGGGCGCATCGTGCGCCTGACCTTCCAGGGTGAAGCCACCTACGCGCCGCTGCTGGGCACTGTGGCCCGCGAAACCGGTGTCGACTACAGCATCCTGGCCGGGCGTATCGACCGCATCAAGGATGTCCCCTATGGGCAGCTGACCCTGGCCGTGACTGGCGGCGACATGGAGGCGGCGTTCGACCGCTTCAAGGCAGCTGATGTACATATGGAGGTACTGCGTTGATGGACGCCCTGAATTTCTTCGCTAACGTCGACTGGGCCGAAATCTGGCTCGCCACCATCGACACCATGATCATGCTGTTCGGCTCGCTGTTCTTCACCGTGCTGCTGGGCCTGCCGCTGGGCGTGCTGCTGTTCCTGTGCGGACCGCGGCAGATGTTCGAGCAGAAGGGTGTGTACGCGCTGCTGTCGCTGGTGGTCAACATCCTGCGCTCGCTGCCGTTCATCATCCTGCTGATCGTGATGATCCCGATCACCGTGCTGATCACCGGCACCTCGCTGGGTGTCGCCGGGGCTATCCCGCCACTGGTGGTCGGGGCCACGCCGTTCTTCGCTCGTCTGGTGGAAACCGCCCTGCGTGAAGTGGACCGCGGCATCATCGAAGCGACCCAGTCGATGGGCGCCACTACCCGCCAGATCATCACCAACGCACTGCTGCCAGAGGCCCGTCCGGGTATCTTTGCCGCGATCACCGTGACGGCCATTACCCTGGTGTCGTACACCGCGATGGCCGGCGTGGTCGGTGCCGGCGGGCTGGGTGACCTGGCGATCCGCTTCGGCTACCAGCGGTTCCAGACTGACGTCATGATCGTGACCGTGGTGCTGCTGCTGATCCTGGTTCAAGTTCTGCAAAGCGTCGGCGACAAACTGGTCGTGCACTTTTCCCGTAAGTAACCCCAATGGGGTCGGCCCAGCCGACCCGTTCGGGGGCCGTCGCGGCCCTCACAAGGAGTGATTGATGAAAAAACTGCTTGCTGTCGTCGCCGCCGCTGCGGCCTTGTCGGCCAATGCCGACACCTTGACCGTTGCCGCCACCCCGGTGCCGCACGCCGAGATCCTCGAGTTCGTGAAGCCGCAATTGGCCAAAGAAGGTGTCGATCTTAAGGTCAAGGTGTTCACTGACTACATCCAGCCAAACGTGCAGGTCGCCGAGAAGCGCCTGGACGCCAACTTCTTCCAGCACCAGCCGTACCTGGATGAGTTCAACAAGGCCAAGGGCACCAACCTGGTCAGCGTGGCTGGCGTGCACCTGGAGCCGCTGGGCGCTTACTCGAGCAAGCTGAAGAAGCTCGACGAGCTGTCCTCCGGCGCTACCGTGGTCATCCCTAACGACGCCACCAACGGCGGCCGTGCCCTGTTGTTGCTGGACAAGGCAGGGGTGATCAGCCTCAAGGACAAGACCAATATCCTGTCCACCGTGAAAGACATCACCGGCAACAGCAAGAACCTGAAATTCCGTGAACTGGAAGCTGCGACCATCCCGCGTGTGCTGACCCAAGTCGACCTGGCGCTGATCAACACCAACTATGCGCTGGAAGCCAAGCTCAATCCTGAGAAGGATGCCCTGGTGATCGAAGGCAGCGACTCGCCTTACGTGAACATCCTGGTGGCGCGTCCAGATAACAAGGAATCAGACGACATGAAGAAGCTGGCCGCAGCCCTGCATTCGCCTGAGGTGAAAGCCTTCATTACCGAGAAGTACAAAGGTGCAGTGATTCCGGCGTTCTAAGCCGCCTGGAACGCTAATCGCGGGGCAAGCCCGCTCCCTCGCCAATGTCCTGCCTAGAGCAATGGCGTGGGAGCGGGCTTGCCCCGCGATGCTTTTAGGTCGATTCAGTCGCGCTTAACCAGCCCAGGCAACTGCGCCACCAGCTTCTGGTTATTGAACGGCGCCCGGATGAACCCGCGCTGACGCCCATCCGGCCCGACAATCGCCAGGTTGCCGCTATGATCCACGGTATACCCAGGCTTGCTGGTGTCGGCCGGGATGAACGGAATGCTCAAGGCATTGGCCAGTTTCTGGGTATCCTCGATCGACCCCGCCAAACCTACGAAATCCTTGTCGAAGTAGCCCAGGTACTGCTTGAGTTGATTGGCCGTATCGCGGTTTGGATCGACGCTGACCAACACCACCTGAAAACGCTCCAGCGCTTGCTTGGGCAGCTCGCTCTTGACCTGGCGCAGCTGGGCCAGGGTAGTTGGGCAGATGTCCGGGCAGTAGGTGTAGCCAAAGAACAGCAAAGACCACTTGCCCTTGAGCTCATCGAGCGCCACCGGCTGGCCGTTCTGATCATGCATGGTCACATCCGGCACAGTGCGGCTTTGCGGCAGCAGGATGATGCCGGCATCGATCAGTTCGGTGGGGTTGGCCTCGCCGCGACCATTGAGCACCTTGTTGACGGTCAGGCCGAGGATCAACGCGACCACGGCGACGAGGATGAAGACGGTTTTCTGGGTTCGGGTCATAGATTCAGCAACAAGTAGTGATCAACGAGCAGCGCGATGAACAAGGCAAACAGGTACCCGATAGAGTACTTGAAGGTCTTGATCGCCGCGTGCGGCCGGGTGCCACGGTACAACACCCAGGCCCACTGGACAAAGCGCAGGCCCAGCAGCAGCGCACAGCCCAGGTAGAGCGGCCCGCTCATGTGAATGGCGTAAGGCAGCAGACTGACCGCCAGCAGCACCCAGGTATACAGCAGGATATGTAGCTTGGTGTAACGCTCGCCGTGGGTCACCGGCAGCATGGGGATTTCGGCCTTGGCGTACTCCTCGCGGCGGTGAATAGCCAGGGCCCAGAAATGCGGAGGGGTCCAGGCGAAGATGATCAGTACCAGCAACAAGGGTTCAGCACTGATATGCCCAGTCACCGCGACCCAGCCGAGTAACGGCGGGGCAGCTCCGGCCAACCCACCGATGACAATGTTCTGCGGCGTGGCGCGCTTGAGAAAGCCGGTGTAGATCACGGCGTAACCGAGCAGCGAGGCCAGCGTTAGCCAGGCAGTGAGGGGATTGGTAAAGGTCAGTAGCAGGGCCATGCCCAGCAGCGCCAAGACCAGGGCAAAGCTCAGCGCCAGCACCGGCGCGATTCGCCCCTCAGCCAACGGCCGCTTATGTGTACGCGCCATCAAGGCATCGATACGCCGGTCGACCACATGATTGACCACTGCCGCAGCGCCCGCGCACAAGCCAATTCCCAGGTTGCCGAACACCAGCACAGCCCACGGCACACCCGCGCGGGTGGCGAGGAACATCCCCGCCAGCGAGGTGATCAGCATCAGTACCACCACCTTGGGCTTGGTCAGCTCCAGGTAATCGCGCCAGCCGGCCTGCTGCCGGCGTTCACTCAGAACCGTCGCCACGTGTCATTCCTCATCGGTACATGCGCACCCGCCACGCGGGTGAAGCGCCAGCCATGGCCCAGGCGAACCTTGTCGACGACCCGAATGCGGTAGTTCACCAGCATCATCATCAACAGCAACGCGGCGCCGCCAGCGTTGTGCGCCACGGCCACCGCCAGCGGCAGGTGCAACAGCACATTGCTGATACCCAAGCCGATCTGCAGCGCCAAGGCCAGCAACACCAAGCGCGCCAGGCCGGCCAGGCCGTTGCGATAGAGCTTCCAGCTGAGCAGCAGCAACACCGCCGTGACCAGCAGGGCGCCCAACCGGTGGCTGATATGAATGGCCGTGCGGGCGTCACTGTCCAGCTGCCCGCCAAGGTAGTTTGGGCCGACGTGCTGGGTCAGATGGAAGCCGTTGCTGAAGTCCGCCGCCGGCCACCATTGGCCATGGCAGGTCGGCAGGTCTATACAAGCAACTGCGGCGTAGTTGGCGCTGACCCAGCCGCCCAAGGCGATCTGGCCGATCACCACCAACAGCGCCAACGCCGCTACCCGGCGCACGCTCAGCGGCAGTTTTGGCAGGGGCGCAAAGGCCCGGGATAGACGCAGGGATAGCAGGAACAGCAGGCTCAAGGTGGTAAAGCCACCAAGCAAGTGCGCGGTGACCACCTGCGGCCAGAGTTTCAGGGTTACCGTCCACATTCCGAACGCCGCTTGCGCCAACACCACCCCTAGCAACAACACCGGCAAGCGATAGGGCTGACCGTCACGCGCATGGCGGCGCACGGCCTGGAAAGCGAGCAGGGCAATCACCAGTGCCAGGGCCCCGGCAAAGTAGCGGTGGACCATCTCCGCCCAGCCTTTGGCCGCTTCCACCGGGTGTTCGGGGAAGTGCAGCTCGGCGTGGGCCAGCTGCGCGTCGGACTTGGGCACGCTGATAAAACCGTAGCAGCCCGGCCAGTCGGGGCAGCCCAGGCCTGCATGGGTGAGGCGGGTATAGGCACCGAGCAGAACGACCACAAGTGCCAGCAGGGTGGCGAACACGGCGAGGCGGTATCCGGGTCTGGCCATGGTTTGGCTCCTATCCGATGTTGGACAGCTTGAGCAGGTGACGCAGATCGTCGAGCACGTGCTTGCCCTTGACCTTGGCGTCGTAGCGCAGCACCAGGTTGCCGTGCGGATCGACGATCCACAGCTGCGGGCCAGGCTCGCTGACCTTGTGGCCGTAGCGTTGCAGGTCGAGGGGATAACGCTGTAGTTGCGGGTACTCGCGGCCGAGCAACGCTTGGTAGTCAGCGGCCAATGGCTGGGCACTGGCCAACGCATGGCTGGCACGGCTGGCGTCGCGACCCAGGCCGACCTGGATCTGCCGGGCCAGGTACACCAGTTGCTGGCAATCCTCCGCGCAGGCCGCAGGTGCGCTGACCAACAGCTGCCAGCGCTCACCCTGCGCATCGATACCGATATCGGCCCGAGTCTGGCCGTTGCCGATCATTGCACCGTGATAGCTGCGCCCCTCAGGCACCCAGAACTTGAACTTGTACATGCTGGTGGCCAGGATCATCGGGCCGACCGCCACCAAAAGAATCAGCAGCAGCTGCAAACGCCCGCGGGCTCTAGGTTTGCCGCCTTCAGGCACGTCCAGTGGACTCGTGGCGGTGCTCATGGTCGTTCTCCTTTTTGTGGTGCCAGCCGAAGTACAGGTAGAGCAATACCAGCGCCGCCGACAGGGCGAACCACTGCACGGCATAGCCCAAGTGCTTTTCCGGACCCATGGCGACTACCGGCCAGTCCAGCCGATAGCTGGCAGGGCCAGGCTCCAGGCGCAGTTCATGGGCAAAGCCGTCGCGGCCTAGCTGCTGCCACAGCTGGCCGGCGTCGATGGCGGTCAACAGCTGCGGCCATTGCTCGCTGACTGGGTCGGCGTGTAATTGGAAGGCGCTGCCTGGCGTTACGTAGACCGAGGCGTGCAGGGTCAGCGCTTGTGCGGGGGTGTCGAAGGCCACTGGCACGCGCCGATCCGGCCACGGCAACCAGCCTCGATTGACCAGCAACCACAGGCCGCTGGCCTGATCGTGGAACGGTTGCAGCAACTCGACGCCAGCGCGGCCATCACGCAGGCGGTTATCCAGCAGCAGGCTGTGCTCGCTATCGAAACGGCCATGCAGGTGTACCCGGTAAAACGCCGGATCGGGCAATTGCTCGATTTGCGCCATGGCCAGCGGCGCCTCGACGCGGCGTTCGGCATAGGTATCGAGCAGCACGCGTTTTTCATCGGCCCGGCGCAATTGCCAGCAGCCGAGCGCGATCAAGCCCGGCAGCAGCGCTAGCACTACCAAGGTGGGTACCACGCCTGGGCGAAACGGCTTCACCGGGGCCTCGTCAGGTCGAGCGCTATACTCAAAGTCATCACTGCATCCCCCCGGAGTGCCGCCATGCTCAAGGCCGCGATTGTCCTGTTGCTGTTGGCCACCATCGCCAGCCTGTTCAGTGGCCTGGTATTTCTGGTCAAGGACGATGAGAACTCGACCCGCTTGCTCAAGGCGCTGACGGTGCGGGTCACCCTGGCGGCCCTGACGCTTGCGCTGGTCACCTGGGGCTTGATGAGCGGCCAGCTGGTGTCTCACGCGCCCTTTTAGATAGCGATTGCACAATCGTGGGAGCGGGCTTGCCCCGCGATGCCATGCTCAATTCACCTGCGCAATCGCGGGGCAAGCCCGCTCCCACGTCGCCGTCATCTGCTACAGGACGTACACGAAGATAAACAGCCCCACCCAAACCACATCGACGAAGTGCCAATACCAACTGGCCGCCTCAAAACCAAAGTGCTTGTCGGCATTGAAATGCCCACGCAACACCCGACAGAACATCACGATCAAGATCAACGTACCCAAGGTCACATGCGCGCCGTGGAAACCGGTAAGCATGAAGAACGTCGCCCCGTAGATCCCCGACCCCAGGGTCAGGCCCAGATGGGTATAGGCCTCGTAATACTCATAGGCCTGCAACGCCAAAAACGACAGCCCCAAGACAATGGTCAGCCCCAGCCACAGTTTCAGCGGGCCACGGTGATCCTTGCGCAGCGCATGGTGGGCGATGGTGATGGTCACACTGGAGCTGACCAGCAAGATGGTGTTGATCAGCGGCAAGTGCCACGGGTCGATGATGTCCTTGGGCGGCGGGAATAGTTTCGGGTCCGGCGTATGTAGCAGAGGCCAGGCAAACTCGAAGCTCGGCCAGAGCATGTGCGCCACGCCCTTGTCACCCTCGCCGCCCAGCCATGGCCCGGCCAGCACCCGCACGTAGAACAGCGCGCCAAAGAAGGCCAGGAAGAACATCACCTCGCTGAAGATGAACCAGCTCATGCCCCAACGGAACGAACGGTCCATCTGCGGGCTGTACAACCCCGCCTTGCTCTCCTTGATCACCGCGCCAAACCAACCGAACAGCATGTAAGCCAGGCACAAGGCACCAACGAAGAAGATCAGCGGCCCGAGGGAATCCGGGTGGCCAGCCTTCATATCATTGAACCAGGTACCCAAGCCGAACACGGTGATGAACATGCCGACCGTGGCGATGATCGGCCATTTGCTCTGCGCCGGGACGTAGTAGTGATCATGACTTGCCATTGCTGTTCTCCTTCCCTCAGCGGGCGCGCTGGACGTCCTCGGCGGCGACATGCGCAACCGGCGGGTGACGAGCGGTGATGTCGAACAAGGTGTAGGCCAGTGTCAGGTGCTTCACGTTGCCCGGCAGGTCGCGGTCAACAATGAAGCGCACCGGCATCTCGATGCGTTCACCGGGCTGCAGCACCTGCTGGGTAAAGCAGAAGCACTCGGTCTTGTGGAAATACGCTGCCGCCTCGGCCGGGGTGATGCTGGGGATGGCCTGGGCGCTCATGGGTTTGTCGGTCGGGTTGTGGGCAACGAAGACCATCTGGTTCACCGCCCCCGGGTTGACCTCGATCTGGTCCGCGGTGGAGTAGAAATCCCAGACCATGTCGCTGGCATTGGTCGACATGAACTGCACGCGCACCGTGCGCGAGGGGTCGCTGACCTGGCTGCCCGCGTACTGCCCGCCAGTCTTGCCATTGATGCCGAACGCCTTGCACATCACGTCATAGATTGGCACCAGGGCAAAGCCGAAGGCGAACATCACCACCGTCAGCAGCAGCAGGCGTCGCACCAGGCGTTTGAGCGGCAGGCTGGTCATCGAGGCGCTCCTACTTCACTTGCGGTGGGGTCTGGAAGGTGTGGTACGGCGCCGGCGAAGGCACCGACCACTCCAGCCCCTCGGCACCGTCCCAGGGCTTGGCCGGTGCCGGGGCGCCGCCACGAATGCACTTGATGACGATGAACAGGAAGAAGATCTGCGTGGCGCCAAACATGAATGCGCCAACCGACGAGACCATGTTGAAGTCGGCAAATTGCAGGTTGTAGTCGGGAATCCGCCGCGGCATGCCGGCCAGGCCAACGAAGTGCATGGGGAAGAAGGCCAGGTTCATACCGACGAACGACAGCCAGAAATGCAGCTTGCCGAGGGTTTCGTCGTACATGTGGCCGGTCCATTTCGGTAGCCAGTAGTAGGCCGAGGCGAAGATGCCAAAGATCGCCCCCGGCACCAGCACATAGTGGAAATGCGCGACCACGAAGTAGGTGTCGTGGTACTGGAAGTCCGCCGGGGCAATCGCCAGCATCAGCCCGGAGAAGCCACCAATGGTGAACAGAATGACGAAGGCGATGGCAAACAGCATCGGCGTCTCGAAGGTCAGCGCGCCCTCCCACATGGTGCTGACCCAGTTGAACACCTTCACCCCGGTGGGCACTGCGATGAGCATGGTGGCGTACATGAAGAACAGCTCACCGACTACCGGGATGCCGACCACGAACATGTGGTGGGCCCAGACGATGAACGACAGGAAGGCGATCGCCCCAGTGGCATAGACCATCGAGGTGTAGCCGAACAGCGGCTTGCGCGAGAACGCCGGGATGATCGAGCTGACCGCGCCGAATGCCGGCAGGATCATGATGTACACCTCGGGATGGCCGAAGAACCAGAACACATGCTGGAACAACACCGGATCACCACCGCCGGCGGCGCTGAAGAAGCTGGTGCCGAAGTGGATGTCCATCAGCATCATGGTCACCACGCCCGCCAGCACCGGCATTACCGCGATCAGCAGGAACGCGGTGATCAGCCAGGTCCAGACGAACAGCGGCATTTTCATCAAGGTCATGCCGGGCGCGCGCAGGTTGAGGATGGTGGCGATCACGTTGATCGCGCCCATGATCGAACTGACCCCCATCAGGTGAATGGCGAAGATGAAGAAGGTCACACTGGCTGGCGCGTAAGTGGTGGACAACGGCGCGTAGAACGTCCAGCCGAAGTTCGGCCCGCCGCCAGGGCTGAACAGGGTCGAGACCAGCAGCAGGAAGGCCGCTGGCAACAGCCAGAAGCTGAAGTTGTTCATCCGCGGCAGGGCCATGTCGGGCGCGCCGATCATCAGTGGGATCATCCAGTTGGCCAAACCGACGAAGGCCGGCATCACCGCACCGAACACCATGATCAGGCCATGCATGGTGGTCATCTGGTTGAAGAACGCCGGCTCCACGATCTGCAAGCCCGGCTGGAACAGCTCGGCGCGGATCACCATGGCGAACGAGCCGCCCAGCAGGAACATGATGAAGCTGAACCACAGGTACATCGTGCCGATGTCCTTGTGGTTGGTGGTCAGCACCCAGCGCATCAGGCCCTTGGCCGGACCGTGGGCGTGCTCATGGCCGTGGGCGTGGTCGTCGATCACTGCACTCATGTCCTGTCTCCTGCAATCCACTGGCTGCGGCGGGGATAGCGGTTCATTGGCCTTCTGCCTGCTTGAGCGCCAGTACATCCTTCGGCGTGACCATGTCGCCCTTGTTGTTGCCCCAGGCGTTGCGCTCGTAGGTCACCACGGCGGCGATATCGACCTCCGAAAGCTGCTTGCCGAAAGCCGCCATGGCGGTGCCCGGTTTGCCGTGGAAGACAATCCCCAGGTGCTCATCCTTCGGCCCGGTGGCGATCTTCGAGCCCTTGAGCGCCGGGAACATCGGCGGCAAGCCCTGGCCCTCGGCCTGGTGACAGGCCACGCAAGTGGTGTGGTAGACCTTGTCGCCACGCTCGACCAGCTCTTCAAGGGTCCATTCCTTGCTGGTCAGCTCCTTGAGCTTGGCCGCTTCTGCCTTGCGCTCGCCAAGCCAGGTGTCGTAGTCGGCCTTGGACTTGACCTCGACCACCACCGGCATGAACCCGTGGTCTTTGCCGCACAACTCGGTGCACTGGCCGCGGTAGATGCCGGGCTTCTCGATTCGGGTCCAGGCCTCGTTGACGAAACCAGGGATGGCGTCACGCTTGACCGCGAAAGCCGGCACCCACCAGGAGTGGATGACATCGGCGGCAGTGACCAGGAAGCGCACTTTGGCGCCCACCGGCAGTACCAGCGGCTGATCGACTTCGAGCAGGTAATGCTCGTCCTTGGGGGCCTTGTTCTGGATTTGCTCGGCGGGGGTGGCCAGGTTGCTGAAGAACTCGACGTCCTGGCCCAGGTACTTGTAGTGCCATTTCCACTGGTAGCCGGTGACCTGGATGTCGATGTCCGACTCGCTGGCGTCATAGATGTCGATCAGGGTCTTGGTGGCCGGGATGGCCATCACGACCAGAATCAGGAAGGGGACCACGGTCCAGAGAATTTCCACCCAGGTATGTTCGTGGAAATGCGCCGGCTGCTGGCCGGTGGAGCGGCGGTGGATGACCATCGACCAGAACATCGCGCCGAATACCACGATGCCGATGACCACGCAGATCCAGAAGATGGTCATGTGTAGGTCGAACACAGCGTGGGAGACTTCCGTAGCCCCCGGCGCCATGTTGACGGTCCATGCGCCGTGCGCCTGACCGAAAACCGACCACAACAGAAGGCCCATCCAGACATGTGGATGTCGCATCATTGCGGGTTCCCCTTATCGTTCTTGTAGTCCCGGAGGCGTAGACCTTGGGCAAGGGGGGGCGGCAGTCAAGACAGCCTACTTCGACGACCGAGCTCCTCTGCAAACTGCAGGCGGGCCTCATCAACGAATCACGTTCAACCCGAGTATAGACAGCGACCAATGGCGCGCAATGCAGCCTATGAAATGATCGTCACGAATCCACGAAAACACTTGAAAGCCGCATGAATGCTGGGCTCTGGCACAATAGTGGCACCGTGATATATCGCAGCGCGCACACGTTTGCCTGTTTTATAACAAATGCGTCTTAGGCATTCCGTATACCGAGCTAACTTAGAGTCTTCCGTAAAATATGTCTTCCGTTTGTCATCCCTTGTCCCTGGAGTTGTCATGAACATCGCTGCTGTACGCGAGCAGATCAAACAAGCCCATCAACATGAGAGCCTGACCGGCCAACTGAAACAACGACTCGAGGCGCAGCTGCCTCACCTGCATCCTTCGATCCAACTCCCCGAGCAGGATGCCCAGGGCACCATGGCGCGCTTCGTCGGCGCCTACATCGACGAGGTTCCGGAATTGCTGGAGGCTGCCCATGAGGTGGCGCGTGAGGCCGGAATCGAATCGCAGATCAAACCGGTGTTGAAGATCGCCGAGGCCTACTTCCTGCAGCCGCCGAGCGTGATGGCCGGACATGTTGGCCTGGATTGCCTGCTGGATGAGGCGTACTTGGCTCATCGTTTGGTAGAGGAGGTCAATGACCTGTACATCCGCCACTTCCAGCAGCCGTTGATTCCGGTGGATACCACCGTGGCCAACCTGATTGCCCATCAACTGATCGGCGAGACGTTTGCCAATCAGCTGGATGAGGTGGTGCATCATTCGGTGGATGAGATGTTGAATGATGAGAGCTTTGCGCTGGAATCGGTGGAAGCCTATCGGGCCAAGCTGAGCAGCCCTGAGACGGGCGCTGCGTGGAAGCGTTGGCCGTGCCTGTCGCGCCAACTCGGAGTCGAGCTAGGCCAGCCGGCCTGAAGTGTTTTGATCTAACGCCATCGCGGGGCAAGCCCGCTCCCACGCCAGGCATTACGCAGGCTGCGTGGGAGCGGGCTTGCCCCGCGATGGCGTTTTCCGGGTTTTAAACCCCCACGCCAGCCGTAGTCCGAATCCTGCCCTCGATCCTGCGCTTCAACCGCCGCTGCTCGATCTTCAACCTCGACCCCTTGGCGGCATTACTGCGTCCCCAGTCCTCGAGCAATTCCAGGCACGAGTGGTCGATATAGCTGAGATTACCCAACGGCACATGCAAGGTCGTCCCGGCCGGTACCGCTTCGAGTACCTGGGTCAACGCCGGCACCTTGAGGAAAGTGGCCGCACCGCTCAAACGCAGCTCCATATGCCCAGGCTTGTCGAGCGTGACCAGATTGATCTTCAGCCGTGCAGCTTTGAACGCCAGCTTCAACAGGGTCAGGGCAAAGCCCAACAGCACCCCGGTCAGCAGGTCAGTGAAGATAATCGCCAGCGCGGTCGCCGCGTAGGTGAACATCGGCATCCGCCCATATCGACCAAGTCCGCGGAAGGCCTTGAAATCGACCAGTTTGACTCCGGTGTAAACCAACACACCGGCCAGGCTCGCCACCGGAATCTGTTGCAGCACGCTGCTCAGCACCACCACGAATGCCAGCAGCCAGAGGCCATGCAGGATCGCCGAGGCGCGGGTCTGTGCACCGGCCTGGACGTTGGCCGAGCTGCGCACGATCACCCCCGTCATCGGTAGTGCGCCAAGGATGCCGCAGAGCATGTTGCCGATACCCTGGGCCGACAGTTCCTTGTCGAAGTCCGAACGTTGGCCACTGTGCATGCGGTCTACCGCTGCCGCCGACAGCAGGGTTTCGGCACTGGCGATGAAGGCCAGGGCAAAAGCGGCTACCAGCAAGGTCGGATCGGCCAGTTTCAGCAAGTCATCAGGCCGTAGCCAGTCGATCGCCTCGGACAAATCCGCCGGCACCACCACGCGATTGACTGGCAGCGCCAACCACATGCTGATCATCGTCATCGTCGCCACGCCCAACAGCGCACCGGGAACAAAACGCAGACGCTGCGGACGCCAGCGCTCCCAGGCCCACATCATGGCGATGGTGCCCAGCCCTAATGCCCCCGCCTGCCAGCCACTGCCCGCGTTTTCCAGCGGCATCGCCGCCATTAACGTTGCTGGGAATTCCAGCAGGTTTTGCATCCCGGAAGGCTGCGGTGCGGTGTCGAACATCACATGCACCTGAGACAGCACGATCAGCACGCCAATAC
Organism: Pseudomonas sp. Je.1.5.c; assembly: GCF_051129895.1. Taxonomy (NCBI): domain Bacteria; kingdom Pseudomonadati; phylum Pseudomonadota; class Gammaproteobacteria; order Pseudomonadales; family Pseudomonadaceae; genus Pseudomonas; species Pseudomonas sp. Je.1.5.c. The sequence goes on along the minus strand of NZ_JBCPSP010000010.1, from coordinate 122,928 downwards.
CGGCGAGCATGCCGTACACCACGGCAGGCGCGGTGACCCGGAACCAGCAACCTAGGCGAAAGCGTCCGGCCAGCAGTTGCAGCAGACCGGCCAACAGCAGGATCGGCCCGAGCATGGCCATGCCATGCTGGCGCACCAGCTCGAACACCAGTACCGCCAAGCCTGCGGCAGGGCCGCTGACTTGCAGCGGCGAGCCTGCGATAAAGCCCACGACGATGCCACCGATGATGCCGGTGATCAGGCCCTTGGCCGGCGGCATGCCCGAGGCAATCGCGATGCCCATGCACAAGGGCAGGGCCACCAGAAAGACCACTACCGACGCCAGTAACTCACGCGGCAGGGCCGCTTTGATCTGTGTCTTGTTCACCCTACTTCTCCTTTCTCTATCACACGGCCATTCCGCTGGCCGTGGGCACGTGGGACCCCTGACTCGCGCCCAGGCGCGGGCCGCCAGCAGCTATGCCGGCAAGGCAGTCAGGGAAATTCAAGGCAGCCGAAGGCCGTACCACACCCCTAGGGGTGTAGCCGGCTATCAAGGTCTTAAGGTGTCAGGGTCGCTTAGTAGCGGCCTCTCGGGGTGGCGCTGGGGATCGGCTCGCCTGCGGTCAACGGCAGGAAGCGGTCGCTGGCGGCATCATAGGCTTCAATCTTGCTGGTCTCGATGTCGTAGATCCAACCATGGATATACAGCTGGCCGGCAGCCAGGCGCGAGGCCACAGAGGGGTGAGTGCGCAAGTGATGCAGCTGGGCGATGACGTTTTCTTTGGTGACCACTTGCATGGTCTCGTGCTCACTGCCACACGAGCAGTTGTCCTCGACCACCGTGCGCGCGACCTCAGCATGGCGCAGCCAGGCTTTGACCGTTGGCATCTTCTCCAACGAATTGGGGTTGAGTACCGCACGCATGGCGCCGCAGTCAGAGTGGCCACATACGATGATGTGGTGCACGCCCAAGGCCAATACGGCGTATTCGATGGCGGTGGACACGCCGCCGTTCATCTGGCCGTACGGCGGCACAACGTTACCGACGTTACGAGTCACGAACAGATCGCCAGGCGAGCTCTGGGTGATCAGCTCAGGGACGATGCGCGAATCGGCGCAAGTGATGAACATGGCGCGCGGCTTCTGCGCGGTGGCGAGCTTCTTGAACAGCTCCTGCTGCTCCGGAAACACGTCATGGTGGAAGCGCAGGAAGCCGTCGACGATATGCTTGAGGGCGGCATCGGCGCTCTCGGCGGGAGCATCAGCCGGAGTGGCCTTGGATGGGTCCTTGATGGGCATGATTCATCCTCTTGACGGTGTGTAGGTAAGTTCCATTTTACCGGTTAAAGATTATGGCTATGCGTGGAATTAGATGACACGCAGGGGCCATTAATCACAGTCGGTGTGGACTGATTTCATACGCTACGGGAGAAAACTTAATTGAAACTGAATTTGAAGGCTCTAGAACGGGCGTTCCAGCTTCATGAGGCGGGACTTTGATAATAGCAAAAAAACATCAAACGCCAAGACCCATTAGTAAAAATAGTGTGAAGTATTAGTTGGACTAGTTCTATGTAAAAGGCGATATGGCCTCATCACGTGGGAGCGGGCTTGCCCCGCGAGAGGGTCGGCCACTGTGTGCATCGCGGGGCAAGCCCGCTCCCACGCGGCCCGTATCGACCTTAGAGCAGCCTGCTCACTGACTAGAACAACGCCATCTGCCCACCCGGTGGACAAAACGCCGAGCAGTCCAACACCTGCGCCTCTCGCCCCTCGAACTGCAACCTGCGCATCGCCCGGGCAAACCGCTGCGCCAGCAACTCGGCAAACACGCCTTCACCGCGCATCCGCGAACCAAAACGGCTGTCATACAACTCGCCGCCTCGGCTTTGGCGAATCAAGCTCAGAACATGCGCCGCCCGCTGTGGGTAGTGATCCTGTAGCCACTGCTCGAACAATGGCGCCACCTCCAACGGCAGACGCAGCATCATGTAGGCCGCGCTTTGCGCGCCAGCTTGCTTGGCAGCCTCCAGCAGATGCTCCAACTCGCTGTCATTGATCATCGGAATCATCGGCGAGCACAGCACGCCCACGGGCACACCTGCCTCGCTCAACACCTTAATTGCTCGCAAGCGCGCCTTTGGCGCAGCCGCCCGAGGCTCGAGTACACGCTTGAGCTCATCGTCCAGCGTGGTCAGGCTGATCATCACCCGCGCCAGGCGCTGTCTCGCCAGCTCAGCAAGCACGTCAAGATCGCGCAGGATCAACGAGCCCTTGGTGACGATGGTCACCGGATGGCGATAGCGCAACAGCACTTGCAGCAGGCGTCGGGTGAGCTGCTGTTCACGCTCGATGGGCTGGTAGGGATCGGTATTGGAGCCCAGATTGATCGGCGCGCAGATGTAGCCAGGTTTGCTCAGTTGTTGCTCGAGCACATCGGCAGCGTTGGTCTTGGCGATCAACTTGGTTTCAAAGTCCAGGCCTGGGGACAGATCCCAATAGGCGTGGCTGGGGCGGGCATAACAGTAGATGCAGCCATGCTCGCAGCCGCGATAGGGGTTGATCGAGCGATCAAAGGGCAGGTCGGGCGAGGTGTTGCGGGTGATGATGGTCTTGGCCGTCTCGATCCGCACCTCTGTGCCTTGGGTAGGCGGGACTTCCTGGTACCAGCCATCGTCCTCGGCCACCGAACGGTTAGCGGCAAAGCGGTTGTCGGGGTTGTGGGTCGTACCACGACCTCGAACCGGTGCTGGAGTGTGCATGGCTGTGCCCTGATACTGTTTTTATATACAGTATACGAGCACATGCATTTGCTCCAGCACCGTTGGGCATTATTCCGGCGCGGCCTCCAACCTATTCCAGCGCAAGTAGGCATCAAGGTTCAATGGGCGATCCAGGAAGTCTGCGACGCTATCAGCCAGGGTTCGCGATGCTCCATGCGCAATGAATTTCTCGCGCAAAGCATGCCCCGTTGCCCCGTCGCGCAAGCCCACTTGCTCGAAGCGGGTAAATAGATCGACGGCGTGGGCATCCGACCAAAGATAGGAAAAATAGCTCGCATCGTAGCCACCCACCAGATGCTCGAACGCCTGGGCTGGCCGCTCGAAATCAGCCAGTGGCCTGCCAAATACCTGGCGATAACTGTCCTCTACACGCACCTGTAGGGCTCGACCGTCCTTCACATTGCGATGCAGATCCAGGTCCAACAGGGAAAGCACCACCCCCATGGCAACTTCACCTAAAGCATCCCGCTGCAAGCGCTTGAGCACAGGTTGCAGTGTCGAAACGGGCAGCCTGCCCCCAGTTCGGTAATCCGCTGAAATGCTGGCCAGAAACTCTGCCGACCAGACCCAACGCTCGAACAACTTGCTGCACACCTCATTACCAACCCTGCCCAACCGGCGGGTATCGGACAGCAAATGATTGTGGGTTCGCAGCAAAAGATGCTGCAGGGCATGGCCGAACTCATGGAACAGTTTGCGCAATGCCAAGTGGTCCAGCAGGGGCGGTGCGCCGTCAACGCCCTCGGGCACATCACTAAAGACCATTGCCACAGGCCCGTGATAGACACCCTCGGCATCGACCCGGCGATTGAAGGAATAGCTGGTGTAGACACTTCCAGGCTCCTTGCCCTCCCGGGCAACGCCATCCACGTAGAGGTGACCGATGATTGCGTGATGTTCAACCAGCTCGAAAGTCAGCACCTCAGGATGCCAAGCCTGCACCGAGGTCACCGGTACCAAGGCGATACCGAACAGCTCCCGAGTCAGCTCTACAAGCGCCGCGATAACCTTGTCGTAGGGGAAAAATGCGCGTACCTGTTCTTCATCAAGTGCCGTTAGCCGGCCTTGCAGCGAGTGCTGCAGGTAGGCGACATCCCAAGGTTTGAGCTGATCAAGGCCTTGCTCCTTGGCCTGTTCCAGCAATGTGCGCCAGCGCCCCAGCATCCCGGGGGTGACCCTTGCTTGCAGGTCCTGCAGAAAACCTTGGACTTCACTCCAGGACCCCAGGTTCTTCTCCTCCAGGCTGAGCGCCACGGCATCTGGAAAGCCAAGCAACTCCGCTCTTTCCTGCCTGACCTCGGCCAACGCCTGTAGCAACGGGCCGTTATCGAGCGTGGGATCATCGTGCGAGCCGCGGGTGTGGTAGGCCCGATACACTTGCTCGCGCAGCAAGCGATCCTGGGCGTACTTGAGTACCGCCTTGCAGGGCTGTTCTTCACAGGGCACCAACCAGCCTTGAAGGCCTGCGGCGTGGGCATGAGCGGCCAGCTCTGCAAGGTTGCGCGCAGGCAGGCCGCGCAGACGCTGCTGATCTTGGACATGTATTTTTCGATCGCTCACCGAGCGTTCCAGGTTGTCGCCAAATTCACGCTGTAGGCGGGCAATCGTCGTGTCTAGCTCACCCAATCGTTGCCGCGCCGACTCATCCAGCAGCACGCCCGCCAGATGAAATTCGCGCAAACGCTTCTGCAAGGTCAGCTGCTTGTCCGCAGAGAGACCACGGCCAATTTCGCTCTCAGCCAAGCGCTGATACAGCCGGTACAAACGCAGGCTTCTGTCCTTTTGCTTGAACCAACTGTCGACTTTGCCCAATAGCTCTAGCACCAGGTCAGCCCAATCAGGGCCGCGGGTGTGCAGGGGCATAACGCTATAAACCGCGCCCTGCAGGCGCGCTTCCAATTGATCCACAGCCAGCACCAGGTCATCCCAGGTCGGCAGCTGTTGCTGGCGCTCGATGATCTGCTCAAGCACCGCTTCTTCGGTACTCGCCAGCGCATGCTCCACTGCTGACTTCAGGTGTTCCAGGGTGACCTGGTCGTAGGCGATCAACCGATCGCCACGCAGCAAGGGGTTTGGGTTAGGCATGGGGCATCCTCGGACCTTTGGAGAAAGGTCCGAATGTGGGCCACCCACCGGCAATACAGGTGCTAAATAGCTAACACCGCACCGCCCAGGCAGAGGCCTGAGCGGTGGGTGAATTTACTCCGCAGGCTTCTTCAGCTTCGGATTGGGGAAGAACTGCACAGTCTGCACCTTGACCGGCTCGGCTTTGACCGCCTGCTGATTGACCCGGGTGCCCAGTTCTTTGGGCACCGACAAACCCTGCTCATTGAGGGTGTCGGTAAAGCCACAGGCGACGCACTCGCGGTGCGGCACGCCATCCTCGTTCCACATCATCAACCGGTCTGGCTCGCTGCACGCCGGGCAGACCGCCCCGGCGATGAAGCGCTTCTTGGTCTTGATCACAGACACCTCACTCATGCCGCCGCGTCCTCGCTCAGGCCACAATGGCGCAGCAAGGCATCGATGGAAGGCTCACGGCCGCGGAAGTCGACGAACAGCACCATGGGCTCACGCGAACCGCCACGGGCCAGGATTGCCTCACGGAAGGCGCGGCCGGTCTCGGCGTTAAGCACGCCTTCTTCCTCGAAGCGCGAGAAGGCATCGGCCGACAGCACTTCGGCCCACTTGTAGCTGTAGTAGCCCGCCGCGTAACCACCGGCAAAGATGTGCGCGAAGCTGTTGGGGAAGCGGTTGTAAGCCGGCGGACGCATGACCGACACCTCGTCTCGCACGCCTTCGAGCACTTGCAGCACGCTGCGGCCATCGCCATGGCTGGCGTGCAGCTCGAAGTCGAACAGCGAGAACTCCAGCTGGCGCACCATCATCATGCCGGACTGGAAGTTCTTCGCCGCCAGCATTTTGTCCAACAGGTCCTGAGGCAGTGGCTCGCCGCTCTCGTAATGGCCGGAAATCAGCGCCAGGCCTTGCGGCTCCCAGCACCAGTTTTCCATGAACTGGCTCGGTAGCTCGACCGCGTCCCAAGCCACACCGTTGATACCCGACACACCCGCATGCTCGATGCGGGTCAGCAGGTGGTGCAGGCCGTGGCCGAACTCGTGGAACAGGGTGGTGACTTCATCGTGGGTCAGCAGCGCAGGCTTGCCAGGGGCGGCCGGGGTGAAGTTGCACACCAGGTTGGCCACTGGGCTCTGCAGACTGCCCGCCTCGGTACGACGACGGTCGCGGGCGCCGTCCATCCAGGCGCCGCCACGCTTGTTGGCGCGGGCATACAGGTCGAAGAAGAAGCGTCCGACATGCTGGCCGTTTTCTTTGATCTCGAACAGGCGCACGTCCGGGTGCCAAGCATCGAAGCCCTTGAGTTCAGCGATTTCGATGCCGTACAGGCGCTGGACGATGGCGAACAGGCCAGACAGCACCTTGTCGATCGGGAAGTAGGCGCGCAGGGTTTCCTGCGAGACGCTGTAGCGCTGCTCACGCAGCTTCTCGCCGAAGTAGCCAGCATCCCAGCTGGCCAGCTCCGGGCAACCCTGCTCGGCAGCGTAGGCCTTGAGCTGGGCCAGGTCCTGGGCGGCAAATGGCTTGCTGCGCTTGGCCAGGTCACGCAGGAAACTCAGTACCTGGTCGCTGGATTCGGCCATCTTGGTCGCCAGGCTCAACTCGGCGTAATTGGCGTAACCCAGCAGTTGGGCCAGCTCTTGGCGCAGGTCGAGGATCTCGCCCATCACCGGGCCGTTGTCGAACTGGCCAGCGTTCGGGCCTTGATCCGAAGCGCGGGTGCAGTAGGCGGCGTACAGCTCTTCGCGCAGGGCGCGGTCGCTGGCGTAGGTCATTACCGCGTAGTAGCTGGGGAATTCGAGGGTAATCAGCCAGCCGTCTAGGCCCTTGGCCTGGGCAGCGGCGGCCATCTGTGCCTTGGCCGAATCCGTCAGGCCGGCCAGGGCGGTTTCATCGGTAACGTGCTTGGTCCAGGCCTGGGTGGCATCGAGCAATTGGTTGGAGAAACGGCTACCCAGTTCGCTGAGCTTGCTCTGCACTTGGGCATAGCGCTGCTGCTGGTCTGCCGGCAGGTCGATACCCGACAGGCGGAAGTCGCGCAGGGCGTGTTCGAGAATGGTTTTTTGCGCCACGTCGAAACCTGCCGCTTCCGCGCTGTTGGCCAACGCCTGGTAGGCTTCGAACAGCGCGCGGTTCTGGCCAAGTTCGGTGGAATAGGCGCTCAACGCTGGCAGGCACGACTCATAAGCCTCGCGCAGCTCTTGGCTGTTGCACACCGCATTGAGGTGGCTGACCGGGCTCCAGGCAGCGCCGAGGCGGTCGTTGAGTTCGTCCATCGCCAGCACCAGGCCCGCCCAGGTCGGGGCTTTGCCTTGCTCGGCGAGGATCTGGGCGATGGCTTTGCGGTTGTCGGCCAGGATCTGTTCGATCGCCGGCAGCACATGTTCGGCACGGATCGCCGAGAAGGGCGGCAGATCGTAGGACTGCAGAAGTGGGTTGTTCGCACTCACGGTTTAGATACCTTGGCAGGAGAAACACGGGACCATCTTAATTACAATCGACGCCGTCCGCAGCAGGCAGCCCGCCTATTGGCAATCAAGAGAGGCGCTATCATGGCCATTCGAAACTTCCAGCAACACACTCCGAAAGTTGGACCACGCGCTTTTGTCGACCGTTCGGCGGTGGTGCTGGGGGATGTGGAGATCGGTGAAGACAGCTCGGTCTGGCCACTGACGGTGATCCGCGGCGACATGCACCGCATCCGCATTGGCGCGCGCACCAGCGTGCAGGATGGCAGCGTGCTGCACATCACCCATGCCGGGCCGTTCAACCCCGATGGCTTTCCACTGATCATAGGTGACGAAGTGACCATCGGTCACAAGGTCATGCTGCATGGCTGTACCCTGGGTAGCCGGATTCTGGTTGGCATGGGCAGCACCATCATGGATGGCGCGGTGGTCGAGGATGAGGTGATCATCGGTGCCGGCAGCCTGGTGCCGCCCGGCAAGCGCCTGGAGAGTGGTTACTTGTACGTGGGCAGCCCGGTGAAGCAGGCGCGGGCGCTGACTGACAAGGAGCGGGCGTTTTTCCCGTACAGTGCCAGCAATTACGTCAAGCTCAAGGACCAGCATCTGGCCGAAGGCTACGACCAACCCGAATGACGCTATCGCGGGGCAAGCCCGCTTCCACGAGAGCTCCGCAGCCTTATGGGCTATCGTGGGAGCGGGCTTGCCCCGCGATGAGGCCCTCAAGAACAACCCCAGTGGACCGCACCGCATGCACCAGCAGAACATCCTCTTCGACCTCGACGGCACCCTGACCGACCCACGCCTGGGCATCACCCGCTCGATCCAGTACGCGCTAGCCAAGCTGGGCATCGACGAACCCGACCTGACCCGCCTGGAACACTTCATCGGCCCGCCGCTGTTGCAGGCGTTCATGCAGTTCTATTGCTTCGATGAGGCCAAGGCCTGGGAGGCGGTGAATTTCTACCGGGAACGCTTCAAGGTCACCGGTCTGTACGAAAACCTGGTGTTCGACGGCGTGCCGGAGTTGCTCCAAGCGCTCAACGGCCAGGGCCGGACCTTGTATGTCGCGACCTCCAAGCCATGGGAATTTGCCCGCGAGATCGCCCGGCATTTCGACTTCGCCCATCACTTCAAGGTGATCTACGGCAGCGAGCTGGATGGCACCCGCACCAACAAGGTCGAATTGATTGGCCACCTGCTGGAGCAGGAAGGTCTGGACCCGGCGCAGACACTGATGATCGGCGATCGCAAGCACGACCTGATCGGCGCCCGCAGCAATGGCGTGCAGGCGGTGGCGGTAGGGTATGGGTTTGGTAGTCGCGAAGAGTTGGTGGCTGAGCAGCCGGCGTTCCACTTTGAGACGCTGGCTGAGTTGCATCAGGCCTTCATCAACGGCTGAACCGTCCGCCCTCATCGCGGGGCAAGCCCGCTCCCACGCAGGCCTTCGAACGCATCTATGGCATGGGAGCTATGGCGTGGGAGCGAGCTTGCCCCGCGATGAGCGCCGCCAGCGCTGCCTTGCGCTGATCCACCGGCATCCGCCCCAACTGCTCAACCCGCTGATAAAACCGCGCCCAATCCCCACCCACCTCGGCAAACAACGCCGCAAACGCTGGCACCCACTGGTCATACAGCCCAAACGGCAGCAACTTGGCATTGTTCATCGGCGCATACATCCACGCGTCATAACGCCCATCCCCCGCCCAAGCGCCATCGCGCAACTGCCGATACTCGCGGCGCAGGCGCTCGAATTCAGCCTGCTTCGCCGCCCGTTTGCCTGCATCGTTCAACGGCCCGGCATAAATCTCCTGCAAGCGCTCACGGCTGGCGAGCACCAGCCCGATGAACTGCTCCCGCTGGCGCCCAGCGCCCTCTGCAACCGCTGGAAGCCCACGGCTGGCGCGCCATTGCCGCGTTCCCTGCTGCTCGACAAAGGTGGCGAATGACTCGTTGAATTCAGTGTCGTCCTGCACATAGAAGCGCTGGTGTGCCAGCTCATGGAAGATCAGCGAGGCCAGTCGCTCATCACCCCAGCCGACCATCGACGACAGCAACGGGTCGTCGAACCAGCCCAACGTCGAGTAGGCCTCCACCCCGCCCACGTAGACATCCATGCCTTGCTGGCGCATCAGCGCCGCTGCGCCGCGTGCGGCACCTTGGCGGTAGTAGCCGCGATAAGCCACGCAACCGGCGATGGGGAAGCAATGAGTGACCGGTTGCAGCGATAGCTCCGGCGTGGCGAACACGTTCCACACCACATAGGGCCGGCCCAGATCGGCGTAGACCCGGTAACTGCGGTTATCGGGCAGTTTCAACTGTTCACTGGCAAATACCCGCGCCTGTTCGGCGTGTAACAGGCGCTGGCGCAGCGTCGGCTCAGTCGCCGGATCCGCAAGCAAGCGCTCCACCGGTTGACGGGCGCGCAACAACTGCCATTGGCCCTCGGCCAGCTGGCTGTAATAGCTGACACTGCTGCAACCGCTGAGCAGAAGCGCGGCAAGTACGGGAACAAAAGCGGTTAAAACGCGGTCGAGTGCCCCAGGGCCTGAGCGCTGGAAAAGAAAAATTCGAAACATTGCAGCTGTCTATCTCGCTCAAGGCCGGTGCAAGTCAAAGATTATCTCGCCAAGGGGGAGTATCGCCATGCGTTCACAGTTAGCCATCGGCACATTGCTGCTGTTGTCAGGTTGCTCCACCCTGCCAGATCCCGACCCGAACCAAGCCTGGATCGACCTGGCCCCGCACGATGACACCTCATTGCACGCCGTGCAGGTGGATGAGCGCGACTGGGCCGATAACCGCTATTTCGAAGTCGCCCCCGGCAACCATGAGCTGACCGTGCGCTACCAGTTTCCTGTCGCCCCGAGCAATATCGGCCCCGTCGCCGAGCCGCTGTGGCGCGATTGCCAGCTCAATGTCAGCTTCAAGGAGTTCAACGCTGGCCAGCGCTATCGCCTGCAAGCGGGCAGCATTGGCTTCCGCCCGTGGATCAAGCTGTATGACCAGCAGCAAAAACTGGTGGGGCAGGGCGAACCGGCAGGCTGCCAACGCACCTGAACGTGCTGATTGGCGCTATGCTTGTGCCTTGTGAACGTGCAAGTGGGAGTTTCACCATGCGCCAGCCCATGATGCTGATCGCCCTCAGTGCACTGGGGGCTTGCGCCAGCCCCTTGCCCCCCGCCGACCCCAAGCAAGCTTGGATCGACCTGTACACCATCACGCCAGGTCGAGTGATCATGGCCGATCGCCTGGATGGCAAGCGACTCAACGATGGGCGCTACTTCCAGGTCACCCCTGGCAAACACGAGTTGGTCGTGCGCTTTGACTACGAAGTGACCAGCGGGCTGTTTACCACCGACCCCACCGAACGCACCTGCTACCTGACCGTGCGCTTCGATAATTTCGAGGCTGGCCAGCGTTATCGCCTGGAAGCCCGGGCGCCAGCGATGCAGCCGCAGGTGTACCTGTACGACAACAGCCGCAAGGTGTTGGTCGATGAGCCTAGCGACATCTTCTGCATTCCCTAGCGCTGTTCAGGCAGCCCGCTGGAACGACAAGCTTACTCGCCAAGGGCCGCCAAGCGGCCCTTGGCTCAGACACTACTGATCATTCTTCTGGTAAATGATCTTCTTGGTTCCAGCATCACAGCTGCCAACGACCATGTTCTGATCCTTGACCTCGCTATTAGGGACGATCTCCAGCGTGTATGAGGCTACCCCTCGCGCTTGAATCTTCGCTTCGATCTCAGCCTTGAGTTCCTCACACGGCTTGACCGCCGCCAACGCGGACGTTGCGAGCAGGGAAGCCAGCACGGCGATTGCAACGCGGATCATGGAACGGCTCCTGAAAGGGCAGGCAAACTGCCAACGCCCTTTAGACTACAGCAAACGTCCGCCGTTGCGCCGCCTACGGCACCAAGGTGGCGTCCAGGCTGATCTGCGCGTTGAGTACCTTGGATACCGGGCAACCGGCCTTGGCCTTGTTGGCAATTTCCTGGAATTGCGCGTCGTTGGCGCCGGGCACCTTCGCCTTGAGAATCAGGTGCACCGCCGAGATGGCGAAGCCGTCGGGCTGCTTGTCCAAGGTCACCTCAGCGATGGTATCGATCCGCTCCGGGGTCAGCCCCGCCTCACCGAGCATCATCGACAGCGCCATCGAAAAGCAGCCGGCATGGGCCGCGCCAATCAGCTCTTCCGGATTAGTGCCTGGGGTCCCTTCGAAGCGGGTATTGAAGCCATACGGATTCTGCTTGAGGGCGCCGCTCTCGGTAGACAGCAGGCCCTTGCCATCCTTGAGACCACCTTGCCAAACCGCCGATGCTGTCTTTTTCATTGTTGCCTCCTGGGCATGGGTTCGTGTGCCTAAGGTTGAGAGGACTGTGCCTACGGCAAGTTCAGAACAATCGCAGGCCTTGGATTGAATCCGTCGAATCTGCCCATACAGAGTCTAAAAGGCCCTTGGCCAACCACTTCTGCGGAGGCTCCAATGACGCACCTGCGTGACCTGAAGATATCCACCCTCGACCTGGTACCGGTGCGCGCTGATGCCGGCCCCGCCCAGTCGCTGCGCAACTCGCTGGATCTGGCGCGCAACGTCGAGCGTTTCGGCTACAACCGCTTCTGGGTGGCCGAACACCACAACATGGACGGTATCGCCAGCTCTGCAACGTCGGTGCTGATCGGTTATTTGGCCGGCGGCACTTCGACCATTCGTCTGGGCGCAGGCGGGGTGATGCTGCCCAACCATGCGCCGCTGGTCATCGCTGAACAGTTCGGCACCCTGGCCAGCCTGTATCCGGGCCGCATCGACCTGGGCCTGGGCCGCGCCCCCGGTTCCGACCAGATGACAGCCCGCGCGCTGCGCCGTGAGCGCTCAGGCAGCGCTGATGACTTCCCGGATGATGTCGAGGAGCTGGTGCGCTATTTGGGTCCACGCACGCCGGACCAGCGTGTAATCGCCGTGCCAGGGCATGACACCGAAGTGCCGATCTGGCTTTTGGGCTCCAGCCTGTTCAGCGCACAATTGGCGGGGATGCGTGGTTTACCCTACGCGTTCGCCTCACATTTCGCGCCACGCCTGATGCACGAGGCGATTCGGATTTACCGCGATCACTTCAAGCCCTCGACGGTGCTCGACAAGCCCTACGTGATGCTCGGCGTGCCGATGGTGGTGGCCGAGACCGACGAACACGCTCAATACCTCGCCACCTCGGTGTATCAGCGCATTCTTGCCCTGATGCGGGGCCAGAGCCTGATGCAGCGGCCACCGGTCGAGAGCATGAATGGGTTGTGGCTGCCGCATGAGCGCGAGTCGGTCATGAGCTTCCTGGGGCTGGCGATGATTGGTAGCCCGCAGAAGGTGCGGGCCCAAGTCGAGGTGCTGCTGGAGCAGACCGGGGCGGATGAGCTGATCTTTACCTGTGATCTGTATGAACATGCCGACCGAGTCAGGTCTTATGAGCTGCTGGCTCAGGCCTTGAAGACTGAGTGAGACTCATCGCGGAGCAAGCCCGCTCCCACGCCAGTGATTTGAGCTGCGCCCCGGATGATGGATGGGTGTCCAACATTTGGGGCGCAGCTCAATTTGCCGTGGGAGCGGGCTTGCCCCGCGATGGCCTCAACCCCGGCGGTAGACAATTTCCTTGGTCCCACCTTCACAGCTCCCAACCACCTTGCCCGCCGGCTCACCCTTGTTGACGATCTCCAGCGTGTAGCCAGTAACCCCTTTGGCATCCAGCTTCGCCGCAATCTCAGCCTTGAGCTCCTCGCACGGCTTACCCGCCGCCATCGCGCCACCTGCCACCGCCAGCAAACCCATCGCTAATAGCAGTTTCTTCATCGATCGCTTTCCTTGTTCAGATCAAAGTCGAAAAGGGCGCCGGCTGGGCGCCCTGTATCTGTATTACCCCATCGCGCCGGGACACGCTAGCCCGGCACTATTTCAGCTATTGGCGATGCGGAAACCGACTTTCAGGGTCACCTGAAAATGCGCGGCCTTGCCATCGCGAATGTGCCCACGGGTATCCACTACCTCGAACCATTCCAGATGCTTGATGCTCTTGCCGGCTTCGGCAATGGCATTGTTGATCGCGTCTTCGATGCTGGTGGGCGACGACCCGACCAGTTCGATCTTCTTGTAGGTGTGGTGATCGGACATGAGCGCTCTCCTTGAGTGAAGTGTCGGATTGAGCCTAGCAGCGCAGGCCTGGTTTACCTGCGAGCCATCGCCACCGGTGAAAGTTCGATCGCACTTTCGCCACACCGCGCAGTCGCAACCCTAACAGCCAATCCACTGCGAAGGAGAGTCAACATGGCCCGCAACGCCCTGCGTAAAACCTCACTGGAAAACATGGAAGCCGAGATCGAGAGCCTGCTCAAGACCCTGGAGACCCTCAAGCACGACGCATCCGAGGAGTCGCACAAGACCATCAAGGCGATCCGTGGCAATGCGGAAAACGCGCTCAAGCACTCGCGCAGCGTGCTCAGCGATGCGTATGACGAGGTCAAGACCCGCACGCGCCAGACCGGTATCGCCACCCGCGACTATGCCCAGGAACACCCTTGGACCGCCGCTGGCGTTGCCGTCGGCGCCCTGGGCCTGCTGGCCGCTTATCTGTTGACCAAGCGCAACTAAACCGCCTGCTGGTCCAACTCACGGCGCAGCCACAGCGCCAACTGCTCGGCGCGCCCATCTGCGGCGCGCCGCGGCACCCACAGCGCCAAGGCAGCCTGGGTGGGCGAGAAGCCCCACGGGGCGATCAAACGCCCGGCGCGCAGGTCGTCCGCCACCAGCGGTTGCGGCGCGATGGCCACGCCCAAGCCTGCAACTGCCGCCTCCAACAAGTAATACAAATGCTCGAAGGCCTGGCCGAAATGCAACGCGCCAGCGTCCAGACCGTGCTGCATCGCCCATGCCGGCCACGCCTGCGGACGCGAGGTGGTATGCAGCAAGGCCTCGCCGAGCAACGCCTGCGCGGGCGCATTACGTAAACGCTCGGAGCCTGCGAAGTGCGGGCTGAGCACCGGTCCAATACGCTCCTCGGCCAGTACATGCACCTGCATATCTGCCGGCCACGGCGGCTCGGCATACACCAGCAAGGCATCCAGCCCGGGACGGCGCGGGTCAAGGTCGCCTTCACCCGCCGACAAGTGCAAACGCAACTCCGGCAAATCTGCCTTGAGCCGCCCCAGGCGGGGGATGAACCAGCGCGCCAGCAGGCTGCCCGAGCAGCCAAGGACGAACGGCGCCTCGCTGACATCCCGGCTCAATTCGGCGCAAACCCCACGCAGCCGGTCAAACGCATCAACGCTGGCATCGCGCAGGCGCACGCCGGCATCTGTGAGTTTGACGCCACGCCCGTCCTTGACGAAAAGCGCCACCCCTAGATGCTCCTCGAGCACCTTGATCTGCCGACTCACGGCCCCATGAGTCACGTGCAGCACTTCGGCGGCCTGACTGACGCTGTTGAGCCGGGCGGTTGCTTCAAAGGCCCGCAAGGCATTGAGAGGAGGCAGATCCTGGCGCATGGGACGTGTGAGATTTCCTGACATGTTGTAGCAATCTTATCGGTTTTCAGCCGAGCCTGTCGTGGTTAGAGTAAAGCCCATCACTCATTCATAACGCCCTGGAGCGCCCCATGACCCAGACCCAATTCCGCGCCGGCCCCGACGCCAACGGCCTGTTCGGCTCGTTCGGTGGCCGCTACGTGGCTGAAACCCTGATGCCGCTGGTGCTGGACCTGGCCCGCGAGTACGAAGCGGCCAAGGCCGACCCGAAATTTCTCGAAGAGCTGGCCTACTTCCAGCGCGACTACATCGGTCGCCCCAATCCCCTGTACTTCGCCGAGCGCCTGACCGAGCACTGCGGCGGCGCGAAGATCTTCTTCAAGCGTGAAGAGCTCAACCACACCGGCGCGCACAAGGTGAACAACTGCATCGGCCAAGTGCTGCTGGCCAAGCGCATGGGCAAGAAACGCCTGATCGCTGAAACCGGCGCTGGCATGCACGGCGTGGCCACCGCCACCGTCGCCGCACGCTTCGGCCTGCCTTGCGTGATCTACATGGGCGCCACCGACATCGAGCGCCAGCAAGCCAACGTGTTCCGCATGAAGCTGCTCGGCGCCGAAATCGTTCCGGTCACTGCCGGCACCGGCACCCTCAAGGACGCCATGAACGAAGCGCTACGCGACTGGGTGACCAACGTCGACGACACCTTCTACCTGATCGGCACCGTTGCCGGCCCGCACCCCTACCCAGCGATGGTCCGTGACTTCCAGTCGATCATCGGCAAGGAAACCCGCGCCCAGCTGCAAGAAAAAGAAGGTCGTCTGCCTGACAGCCTGGTTGCCTGCGTAGGCGGCGGCTCCAATGCCATGGGCCTGTTCCACGACTTCCTCGATGACGCCAGCGTACAGATCATCGGCGTTGAAGCCGGTGGCCACGGCGTCGACACCGACAAACACGCCGCTAGCCTCAACGGCGGCGTACCCGGCGTGCTGCACGGCAACCGCACCTACCTGCTGCAGGACGCCGATGGCCAGATCACCGACGCCCACTCGATCTCGGCGGGCCTGGACTACCCAGGCATCGGCCCGGAGCACGCCTACCTGCATGAAGTGAAGCGAGTCGAGTACGTCAGCATCACCGACGACGAAGCCCTCGACGCCTTCCACGCCACTTGCCGCCTGGAAGGCATCATCCCGGCCCTGGAGAGCTCCCACGCCCTGGCCGAAGCGATCAAGCGCGCGCCGACCCTGCCCAAGGACCACCTGATGGTCGTGTGCTTGTCCGGCCGTGGCGACAAAGACATGCAAACCGTGATGAACCACATGGCCGCCCAGGAGAAACAGGCATGAGCCGTCTTGAACAACGCTTCGCCGACCTGAAGGCCGAAGGCCGCTCGGCGCTGGTCACCTTCATCACCGCTGGCGACCCCGGCTACGACGCCTCGCTGGCGATCCTCAAGGGCCTGCCTGGCGCTGGCGCCGACGTGATCGAGCTGGGCATGCCGTTCACCGATCCCATGGCCGATGGCGTGGCCATTCAGCTCGCCACCCTGCGCGCCCTGGAAGCCGGTCAGACCCTGGCAAAAACCCTGCAGATGGTCCGTGAGTTCCGCGTCGGCAACCAGACCACGCCAATCGTGCTGATGGGCTACTACAACCCCATCCACCGTTTCGGCGTGGAGCAATTCGTCGCCCAAGCGAAAGAAGCCGGTGTCGATGGCCTGATCATCGTCGACCTGCCGCCAGAGCACGATGCCGAGCTGGCCACCCCGGCCCAGGCGGCGGGCATCGACTTCATCCGCCTGACCACGCCGACTACCGACGATGCGCGCCTGCCGCGCGTGCTGGAGCGTAGCTCCGGGTTCGTCTACTACGTCTCGGTAGCGGGTGTGACCGGCGCAGGTTCGGCGACTACCGAGCACGTCAGCGAGGCTATCGCGCGTCTGCGTCGGCATACCGATCTGCCGGTCAGCGTTGGTTTTGGTATCCGTACTCCAGAACAAGCGGCTGCGATCGCCCGCCTGGCGGAAGGGGTGGTGGTAGGGTCGGCGCTGGTCGACAAGATTGCCCAGGCCAAAGATGCCGATCAGGCCGTCAGCGATGTGTTGAGCCTGTGCTCGGCGCTGGCTGAAGGGGTGCGCTCGGCGCATAACTGAGTCGCCTGTCTTGCGAGGGCTTCGCCCTCGTTCGCGGGCAAGCCCGCTCCCACAGGGAATGCGCAGCTGTGATAATTAGCGCTATCGCTGTGGCGGCGCGCTTGCCGGCGAAAGGCCACGATTAATCTTCGAAGATGGCCAGGTCCAGCGGCCTGATCGCTCCCATCCAGATCGCATGATCGCGATGATCGGCCAACTCATCCCCCGTCAGTGGATGCAGAAACACCACCAGTCCCTTGCGATACAGCGCCAGCCACGGCAGCACCACCCCCACCAGTTCCGGCTCGAAGGCCAGCTGGCAGCTCCAGTCCGGATG
The DNA here is from genome assembly GCF_051129895.1 of Pseudomonas sp. Je.1.5.c. Lineage (NCBI taxonomy): Bacteria > Pseudomonadati > Pseudomonadota > Gammaproteobacteria > Pseudomonadales > Pseudomonadaceae > Pseudomonas > Pseudomonas sp. Je.1.5.c. The sequence goes on along the minus strand of NZ_JBCPSP010000010.1, from coordinate 105,640 downwards.
CGGCCCGACCGGCTTCTGGTGCATACGCCCCATGCTCACCCCAAACAGCCGCGCAGCCTCCTCGCACAGCGCCCGGGCCTGCTCCATGGTCTGCGCATCGTAGTAAATATGGGCGTGATAGCCCTTGATCCTTTGCACGATAACTCCTGAATGCGGTCCAACGATCACCCCCACCGGCACAGGGAGCGATCAGGTGAAAAATGCCGAAACCCCAGTCTTCAAACTGGTCCTGTTCGGGATCCAGAGCAGCCTTGGCAGTGCACTGGCGGTCGAGTTGCTGTCGCGCCAGCACGAGGTTACCGCAGTGGTCGACGACCTCAACCGCCAGGCGCCGCGCCCGGGCCTGCACTTCAAGATAGGCGGGCTGGGCAGTGCTGACCAGGCGCAACAAAGCGTGGCTGGAGGGTCAGCGGTGATCGTCTTGCTCTCGGCGCTGGCACCCGGCGATTGGCCGGCGCAGCGGCAGATGAGCCAGGCACTGGTGGCTGGGCTTGAGCGCACGACTATACGCCGGCTGTTGCTGGTGGGCGATTTTGCTGTGCTGGATACGCCGGGGCAGCAGGTCGAGGAGGCCAATCAGATCGTCGATGTGCTGCAACGCAGTGGGCTGCATTGGACGTTGATCAACGCGCCGCAAGACGTGCCAGGGCTGGGTATCGAGCATTTTCGCAGTGCCGATGGAACGCTGGAGCCGGGGCTCGCTGGGCCTTTGCGGCGTTTGGCCGGGGTCGCGGCGGGGATGGTCGATTGCCTGGAGCTGGATCTGCATCGGGGCGAGCATGTGAACTTCGTGTCATAGCTTCTGGGGCTGCTGTGCAGCCCTTCATGGCGGTTCGGCGCCAAAAACCTGTGGGAGCGGGCTTGCCCGCGAAGGGCTGCGCAGCAGCCCCAAAACCTCACATGCGCCGCTCACTTTCCAACCAATCGACAAACCGCTCGATCAACGCCCCACGGCGCTTACGCGGTGGCAGCACCACGTAATAGCCACGCTCCGAGCGCAAACTGCCCAGCAATGGCCGACACAGCAAGCCCTGTTCCACCAGCCCATCGACCAGATGCGCCCAGCCAATCGCCACCCCCTGCCCAGCAATCGCCGCCTGGATCAGCAAGGTGTAATTGTCGAACCGCAGCTGCCCAGCCGGCGGCGGGCTGGACAAACCCAAGCCGCGAAATACCCCCGCCCAATCAAACCAGCGGCTGGCCTGCTCACCGCGCAAATGCAGCAATGGCAATCGTTGCAAAGCCACGGCTGACAAGGGTTTGCCATGAATCAGCCGTGGGCTGCAAACCGGAAAAACCTCTTCATTGAACAGCCAGCGACTCTCGCCCTGATGAAAGCGCCCATCTCCAAACAACACAGCCACATCGATATCCGGGCGCAACATGCCCTGGCTGCGTTCGCCGGTCACCAGGCTCACATCCACCTGTGGATAGGCCTCATGGAAACGTTGCAAACGTGGCATCAGCCAAAACGCGGCGAAGGCAAAGTCAGTCGCCACCTGCAGCACTTCACGCTGGCTGTGGCCGCTGGCCTGGGCCACACCTTCATCCATCGCCTGCAAACCTTGATGCACCTGCTCGAACAGAAGCTGCCCCGCTTCAGTCAGGGTAATGCCCCGGTAGATCCGGTCGAACAGCCGCGCGCCTAGCTGCGCCTCCAGGCGCTTGACCTGCTGGCTCACCGCCGGCTGGGTTGTACCCAACTCCAGCGCCGCCGCAGTGAAGCTGCGCAAACGGGCAGCGGCCTCGAACACCCGCAAGGTATCCAGCGACAACTCGGCAAGGTGCTCAAACATAAGCTCAGCTAATCCCAGTCATTGCCCGCCATGGGCTTTACCCATGTTATCCACAGTCGCATCCTCGATCGCAAGCCGCTCGCATAACTCTCGACGATGGAAGCCACCATGAAACGACCCAATATCCTGTTCATCATGGCCGACCAGATGGCCGCGCCCATGCTGCCGATCTACGCCCCTTCGCCGATCAAGATGCCGAACCTCAGCCGCCTGGCAGAGCAGGCGGTGGTGTTCGACGCCGCCTACTGCAACAGCCCACTGTGTGCGCCCTCGCGCTTCACCCTGGTCAGCGGCCAGCTGCCCAGCCGCATTGGCGCCTACGACAACGCGGCCGATTTCCCCGCCGACGTTCCTACCTACGCGCACTACCTGCGCCGCCTCGGCTACCGCACGGCGCTGTCAGGCAAGATGCACTTCTGTGGGCCGGACCAGTTGCATGGCTACGAAGAACGCCTGACCAGCGACATCTACCCGGCCGACTACGGCTGGGCGGTGAACTGGGACGCGCCCGAGCAGCGCCCCAGCTGGTACCACAACATGTCCTCGGTGCTGCAAGCCGGGCCGTGCGTGCGCACCAACCAGTTGGATTTCGATGAAGAGGTGGTGTTCAAGGCCCGCCAATACCTCTATGACCATGTCCGTGCAGGCGACGACAAGCCGTTCTGCCTGACCGTGTCGATGACCCACCCGCACGATCCGTACACCATTCCCCAGCACTATTGGGATCTGTACCAGGCTGTGGATATCCCGATGCCGGACGAGGTGCTGGCGCAGCACGAGCAAGACCCGCATTCGCAACGTCTGCTCACGGTCTACGACCTGTGGGACAAACCGCTGCCTGTGGATAAGATCCGCGACGCCCGCCGTGCCTACTTCGGTGCTTGCAGCTACATCGACGACAACATCGGCAAGCTGCTGCAAACCCTGGAGGAATGCGGGCTGAGCGATGACACCCTGATCGTGTTCTCCGGCGATCATGGCGACATGCTTGGCGAGCGTGGCCTTTGGTACAAGATGCACTGGTTCGAGATGTCGGCGCGCGTCCCCCTGCTGGTGCATGCACCCAAGCGGTTCGCTGCCGGGCGGGTCAGCGCGGCAGTGTCTACCTGTGACCTGTTGCCAACCCTGGTCGAACTGGCCGGTGGCCAGGTGCAGGCCGATCTGCACCTGGACGGCCGCTCGCTGCTGGGCCATCTGCAAGGGCAGGGCGGCCATGACGAAGTGATCGGCGAGTACATGGCCGAAGGAACGGTCGGTCCACTGATGATGATTCGCCGCGGCCAATACAAGTTCGTGTACAGCGAAGACGACCCCTGTTTACTCTATGACCTGAGCCGCGACCCGCACGAGCGGGAGAACCTCACCAGCAGCCCGGAACACCAGGCGCTGCTGCAGGCATTTGTCGATCAGGCCCGCCAACGCTGGGATATCCCCAGCCTGCGCCAGCAGGTGCTGGCCAGCCAGCGCCGCCGCCGCTTGGTGGCGCAAGCGTTGGCCATCGGCAAGCTGAACAGCTGGGACCATCAACCGATGGTCGACGCCAGCCAACAGTACATGCGCAATCACATCGATCTCGACGACCTCGAGCGCAAGGCACGTTATCCACAGCCCGCACCTATCGATTGAGTAAAGAGGCCGCCATGAACACATTCTCCACCGCCATGATCAGCCTGGCCCTGAGCCTGGGCGCGGTCACCGCCAACGCCGACAGCGACGCACAGTGCAGCACGGTCAAACTGGCCGACCCTGGCTGGAGCGATATCGCCTCGACCAACGCCGTCGCCCGCTTGCTCCTGGAAAGCCTGGGTTATCAGGTGAAGATCGACAGCCTGGCGGTGCCAATCATCTATGGCGGCCTCAAGGACGGCAAGGTCGATGCCTTCCTCGGCAACTGGATGCCCGCGCACCAAGGCTTTCATGACAAGTTCATCGCCAACGGCGATGTGCAGAAACTCAGCCGCAACCTGCAAGGCACCGAATTCACCCTGGCGGTACCTGATTACGTGTGGAATGCCGGGGTCAAGGACTTCGCCGACCTGCAAAAACATGCCGCGCAGTTCGACAATAAGTTGTATGGGATCGGCTCTGGCGCGCCGGCTAACCTGTCGCTCAAAGAAATCATCGATAAAAACCAGTTCGACCTGGGCAAATGGAAACTGGTTGAGTCCAGTGAACAGGCAATGCTCACCCAGGTTGAGCGGGCAGTGAAGAAGCACCAATTCATCACCTTCCTCGGCTGGACCCCGCATCCGATGAATGTGAAGTTGAAGATGCATTACCTCACCGGCGGCGAGCAGTGGTTTGGCAGTAAAGGCGAGGTGTACACCTTGGTGCGCAAGGGTTATCCACAAGCCTGCCCCAATGCAGCGAAGCTACTGGCGAACCTGAGCTTCGATCTGGACATGGAGAACAGCATCATGGCGCAGGTTGTGGATAACAAAGTGAGCTTCGATGTGGCGGCCAAGGACTGGCTGAAGGTGCATCCCGAGCGGCTGCAGGGGTGGTTGGCTGGAGTGACCGCGAAAGAGGGTGGTGATGCGCTGACGGCGGTCAAAGCCAAGCTATAGTGGCGCTTTCATCGCGGGGCAAGCCCGCTCCCACGCAACATCCCTTTACCTAGGGGTAATTCGTGGCAGCGGGCTTGCCCCGCGATAGCGCCCGCTCAAACACCGCAAACCTTGGATAGATCGCCATGCCCCGCCTGACCCACCTGCTGCCGTTCCTCGCCTGGCTCCCCCGGCAATCGCGCCGTAGCCTGCGCCAGGACCTGCTGGTCGGCCTCAGCGGCGCGATCCTGGCTCTGCCGCAATCGATCGCCTACGCCCTGATCGCCGGCCTGCCCGCTGAATACGGCTTGTACGCCGCCATCGTGCCGGTGCTGATCGCCTGCCTGTGGGGCTCATCCTGGCACCTGATCTGCGGCCCCACCGCGGCAATCTCGATCGTTCTCTACACCAGCATCAGCCCCCTGGCCGTCAGCGGCAGCGCCGACTACGTCACCCTGATCCTGCTGCTGACCTTCCTGGGCGGCGCCTTTCAGCTATTACTCGGGCTGCTGCGCTTCGGTGCGCTGGTCAACTTCGTCTCGCATTCGGTGGTCCTCGGCTTCACCCTCGGCGCGGCTATCGTCATCGCCCTGGGCCAACTGCCGAATCTGCTGGGCATGGACCTGCCCAGCCAGGCTACAGCGCTAAAAACCCTCCAGGATCTGCTTGCCCATGCCGGGGAGGTCGACCTGCCATCGCTAAGCCTGGGCCTGGCCACATTGTTGATAGGCATCGTAATCAAGCTGCTGCGCCCGCGCTGGCCCAGCCTGTTGATAAGTCTGATCGTGGTCAGCCTGGCTGCTTGGCTGATGCCGAGCATGTTCGGCCACGTGCCACGGGTGCCGGCGTTCATTGGCCAACTGCCGCCACTGAGCCCGCTGCCACTGCTGGACCTGGAACTGATCCTGCGCCTGCTCCCCAGCGCCGTGGCGATCGGCATGCTCGGCCTGGTGACCAGTCTGTCCATCGCCCGCTCGCTGTCGGCGCGCTCCGAACAACTGATCGACGCCAACCAAGAGATCCGCGCCCAAGGCCTGTCGAACATGGTCGGGGCGGTGTTCTCCGGCTACCTGTCGTCGGGGTCTTTCACCCGTTCCGGCCTGAGCTACGAGGCCGGCGCCCGCTCGCCCATGGCCGGGGTGTTCTCGGCACTGTGGGTGGCGCTGTTCGCGGTAACCGGCGCCGGGTTGATCGCGCATTTGCCGATTCCGGCCATGGCCGGGAGCATTTTGTTGATCTGCTGGGGCTTGGTGGATCATCGCGGCATTCGTGCGTTGTTCCGGGTCAGCCGTGCCGAGTTTCTGGTGATGGCGCTGACAGCTGCCGCCACGCTGCTCCTGGAATTGCAGACAGCGATCTATGCAGGGGTGCTGGCGTCGCTGTTCTTCTACCTCAAGCGCACTTCACGGCCACGGGTGCAGCAGAGTCGAGAAGGGCAGGCGGATGTGCTGCGGGTGGGCGGGTCGATCTTCTTTGGTGCCGCGCATTACCTGCAGGTGCGCTTGCAGCGCTGCCAGGGGCCGCATGTGGTGATCGATGCGCGGCAGGTCAACTTCATCGATTACTCAGGGGTCGACATGCTGCACCGCGAGGCGCGGAGATTAGGCCGTAATGGCGGCAGCCTGACCCTGCAAAGGGCGCGGCCGCAGGTGGTTGAAGAGTTGCAGAAGCTGGAAGGGGCTGAGTTGTGTCCGATCCGCTTTGAAGAGTGAGACCCACATCGCGGGGCAAGCCCGCTCGCACAGGGACAACGTGAACCCACCTGGGAGCGGGCTTGACCCGCGAAGGGCCGCAAAGCGGCCCCAACATCTCAAATTCAGCCGCGCGCCAACTGCCGACGCAGCTCGTCGAGCACCGGCCCGGTCTCGGGACGAACCCCACGCCAGATGAAAAACGCCTCAGCCGCCTGCTCCGCCAGCATCCCCAACCCATCCAGTACCTGCGCGGCGCCTAACCGGCTGGCCCATTGGCAAAACGGGGTTGGCTCCTTGCCATACATCATGTCGTAGCACACCGTGCGCCCCGCCTCGACCAAGCTCTCGGCAATCGCTGGCATCTCGCCCGCCAGGCTCGCGGAAGTTGCATTGATGATCAGGTCGACCGGCTCCTGCAACCAGGCAAAACCACTGGCGACCACAGGCCCAAGTTCATCGAACTCCTGCGCCAGCTGTTCAGCCTTTTCCACCGTGCGGTTTGCGATCACCACCGACTGCGGGTTATGCGCCAGAAGCGGCTCCAACACCCCACGCACGGCGCCGCCGGCACCGAGGATGAGGATGCGCTTGCCCGTCAGCTCGACCCCAGCATTCACTGTCAGGTCACGCACCAGGCCCGCACCGTCGGTGTTATCGCCCTGCAACGTGCCATCGGCCAGCTTGCTCAGCGTATTCACCGCGCCAGCGCGCTGGGCTCGTGGGGTCAGGCTGTCGCACAGGCGATAGGCCTCTTCCTTGAACGGCACCGTGACGTTGGCGCCGCTGCCCTGCTTGAAGAAGCCCCGGGCGCAGTCGCTGAAGTCATCCAGTGGCGCCAGCAGCGTGTTGTACTCGATGTCCTGGCCGGTCTGGTCGGCGAACAGGCGATGGATCAACGGCGACTTGCTGTGGCCGATCGGGTTGCCGAAAACGACGTACTGGTCCATGAGGGCTCCTCGGTTATCCACAGGGCTCACTGGCCGAGCCAGTCGCGATCCTGCAGGAAGTACTCGGTCAGGCGCGCTTCTTCGCTGCCCGGCGCGGCCTTCCAATCGTAGCCCCAACGCACTTGCGGCGGCAGCGACATGAGGATCGACTCGGTACGGCCACCCGACTGCAGGCCGAACAGGGTGCCGCGGTCATAGACCAGGTTGAACTCAACATAGCGCCCGCGGCGGTATTCCTGGAACTCGCGCTGCTCAGCGGTATAGGGCGTGTCCTTGCGGCGCTGGACGATTGGCAGGTAGGCCTGAACATAGGCATCGCCGATGGCGCGGATGAAGGCAAAGCAGGTGTCGAAGTCCCACTCGTTCAAGTCATCGAAGAACAACCCACCAATACCACGCGGCTCGCCGCGGTGCTTGAGGTGGAAGTAGCGGTCGCACCAGGCCTTGTAGCGCGGGTAGACATCAGCGCCAAACGGCGCGCAGGCCTGCTCGGCGACGCGGTGCCAATGCACGCAGTCTTCCTCGTTGCCATAGTAGGGCGTCAGGTCGAAGCCACCGCCGAACCACCAGACCGCTTCCTCGCCTTCTTTCTCGGCGATGAAAAAGCGCACATTGGCGTGCGAAGTAGGGACATGCGGGTTGTGCGGGTGGATCACCAGCGACACGCCCAGCGCCTCGAAGCCGCGTCCGGCCAGCTCCGGCCGGTGAGCGCTGGCCGAAGGCGGCAGGCCTGAACCGAATACGTGGGAGAAATTGACTCCCCCTTTTTCGATCACCTTGCCCTCACCGATCACCCGCGTGCGCCCGCCACCACCGGCTTCGCGCACCCAGGCGTCCTCGACGAAGCGGGCGCCGCCGTCTTCGGTTTCAAGGGCAGAGCAGATGCGGTCTTGCAGGTCGAGCAGATAGGCCTTCACGGCCTCGGTGCGGCTGGTCATCGGGTCACCTGGGAGGGGCAGGGGAAGAATTCGCCGCGTAGCATACCACCGGCAACTGGCCCGCCGCAGTTGACGGCGATCAAGCAAAGGCGTCCGATAGAAGGCCTGCTTCAATCCCGACAACAGGAGTGCGAGATGGCCCAGCGTATCCAGTTCAGCCAGCATGGCGGCCCAGAAGTCCTGCAACTGGTCGAGTTCGACCCGGCCCCACCCGGCCCACAGCAAGTGCGCGTACGTAACCAGGCAGTCGGCCTGAACTTCATCGACACCTATTTTCGCAGTGGCCTGTATGCACCACCCTCGCTGCCCTCGGGCCTAGGCACCGAAGGCGCCGGCGTGGTCGATGCCGTGGGCGAGGGCGTCACCCGCCTGAAGGTCGGCGACCGCGTGGCCTATGCCGGCGGCCCGCTGGGTGCCTACAGCGATGTGCACACCCTGCCAGCAGCGAATCTGGTCAAGCTGCCCGACAGCATCAGCTTCGAGCAGGCCGCTGCGGTGATGCTCAAGGGCCTGACCGTGCAGTACCTGCTCAAGCAGACCTACGCCGTGCAGCCGGGCGATGTGATTCTGTTCCACGCCGCTGCCGGTGGGGTCGGTTCGCTGGCGTGCCAGTGGGCGGCAGCTCTGGGAGCCAAGCTGATTGGCACCGTCAGCTCGGCCGAGAAGGCCGAACGGGCCAAGGCGCTGGGCGCCTGGGAGACGATCGACTACAGCCGCGAAGACGTCGCCAAGCGCGTGCTGGAGCTGACTGACGGCAAGAAAGTGCCAGTGGTGTACGACGGGGTTGGCGCCGATACCTGGCTGACCTCGCTGGATTGCCTGCAACCGCGCGGCCTGATGGTGAGCTTTGGTAATGCCTCGGGCGCGGTCAGCGGGGTGAACCTGGGAATCCTGTCGCAGAAGGGCTCGCTGTATGTGACCCGCCCGACGTTGGCTAGCTATGCCAACAATGCCGAGAACACCCAGGCCATGGCCGATGACCTGTTCGCGATGATTGCCAGTGGCAAGCTGACCGTGGATATCCAGCAGCGTTATCCGCTGAGTGAAGCGGCCAAGGCGCAGACTGAATTGTCGGCGCGGCGCACGGTGGGTTCGACGGTTCTTCTGCCCTGACGCCAGTGGGGCCGCTTAGCGGCCCAATCGCGGGGCAAGCCCGCTCCCACGTTATAAGTGTGACCCCGAGGATTTTCGCGGTACTCATGGTCCACGTGGGAGCGGGCTTGCCCCGCGATAGCGTCAACTCAGACCGCCAATCGCTTGCTCAATGTCCCGGACTCGAAGCTGTCGAGCAACGCTTCAACCACCCCCTCAGCCGCCTCGACCGCATGCAGGTTCGCCCAGAACATGCCGCGGCCTTCTTCGCGCAGATGATCAATGGCCTGCATGCCTGTTTCGTAGGCACAGCGCAGGTGCAGGGCTACGTGGACCAAGGCGTCTTCGATGGGGATGTTGGGGTTTACCGAATACAGCGGCGGGTGGCCGGCATCGCAGCGGCCGAAGGGGTGAGCGGTGGTGCAAGGAAGAGGTGGGTCGGGAACGATTTTTTTAGCCATTGGAAAATGCTCCTCAATGCCGCCGCCAATCACTACCACGTGAATTGGGTGGCGACTGTACGCGAGGTGGTAGACCCGGGCATTTTCCAATCCAGGCAGGCTCGAAAGCCTCCCACGCACAGCCGCCATAGACTGTCATGGAGAAACGCACCCGGGCTACCACACCCGATCGCCGAGTTATTCAGCGACGAAATGAAGCCTAGAGGTACGAGTTCCCACTGAGAAGGTAACGGCGTTCGACAGCGTGCGTAGGATATTTCTCTGAATGCCGTTGGGACAGCCATATAAGACAAATTCAGAAAAATCTGGGCGCTGCGCCAGCACTGTTTCGTTGTTCACACAGACACTATCGCGGGGCAAGCCCGCTCCCACGTGATAGCTCCCACGTCATAGCCGCAACCCGCACGATTTCGCGCCATTTAGCATCCACGTGGGAGCGGGCTTGCCCCGCGATAAGGCTCCACGCAACGGCAATTCCTTACCTGACTGCATTGGCCCCAGAATGCCGATTTCAGCCCGCGCGAACCACTTCACCGGTGGCCAGATCACGAATCACACTCGGATTCTTCCGCCCCCCCAGCGCCCCGCCCAGCACCAGGTCCAGCTGGCCGCGGAAATACTGCTCGACGCGCAACCGGCTCTTGGCCGCTGGCCGCCCCCCAGGGTTGGCGGATGTCGAGATCAACGGCCCGACCAGCGCACACAACTCGCGCACCAGCGGATGATCGCTGACCCGCAACGCCACCGTATCGTGCTGCCCGGTCACCCACTCGGGCAACAAGCCTTGATGCGGCACCAGCCAGGTATTAGGCCCGGGCCAGGTGCTGCTCATGCGCTCGATCCAGTCTTCGGGGAAGTCTTCGAACAGGAAGTCGAACTGGTGAATGTTGTCGGCAACCAGAATCAGGCCTTTATCCACAGGCCGCGACTTGAGCGCCAGCAGGCGATACACCGCGTCTTCGTTCCACGGGTCGCAGCCCAGGCCCCAGACCGCTTCCGTCGGATAGGCAATCACCGCGCCCGCCCGAATCTCCCGTGCGGCTTGTTGCACACGCCAACTGCTCACCATTGCTGTCTCTCCGCATATAAAGCTGATCTGCAGTTTACTTAGCCGGACCGCGCAAACCAACGCCCAGCTTCATTGCTGACCCGCCCTTCAAGCTCAAGCTCGGTGAGGCTGGCCAACACCTGCGCCATGGGCTGGCCGCTGCTGCGCGCCAGGCCCTCGCTGGTCTGCGGCTGGGCATGCAACAAGGCGAGCAGGGGATGGGCAGGCTTATCCACAGGCGCAGGAGGCAGGTTCTGCCAACCGCGCAGACTGTCGAGGATCTGTTCCACGCTCTCTACCAACAAGGCGCCGTCGCGAATCAGTTGGTGACAGCCCTTGGCGCCAGGGTGGTGGATGGAGCCAGGCAGCGCGTACACCTCACGGCCTTGCTCAGCTGCCAGCCGCGCGCTGATCAACGAGCCACTGGCCAGGCTCGCCTCAACCACCAGCACGCCCAACGACAGGCCGCTGATGATCCGGTTGCGGCGAGGGAAGTTGGCAGGCAACGGGCCGGCGTCCAGTGGGAACTCGGAAACCACCGCACTACCGCGCTCGATCATCGCCTGGGCGAGCGACTGGTGGCGCTGTGGATAAAGTTTTTCCAAGCCCGTGCCCAGCACCCCAATCGTGCTCCCGCCCGCCTCCAATGCGGCCCGATGAGCGGCACCGTCGACGCCCACCGCCAAGCCGCTGGTGATGGTAAATCCGGCCTTGGCCAGGTAGCGCGAGAACATCGCCGCGTTATCCAGCGCAGGCGGTGTCGCCCTGCGACTGCCGACGATCGCCAGCTGCGGGCGCTCGAGCAGGGCTGGGTTACCGGCGACAAAAAGCAGCGGCGGGGCATCGTCGATTTCGCCCAGCAGCGGTGGATAACCCGGCTGGTCCCACATCAGTAAATGCTGGCCAGGCCGCTCTAGCCAGGCCATTGCGGCACTTGCACCATCGCGCACCTCAGGGCTGCGGCGCGCTTCGCAGGCGGCTGCGGGAATGCCCAACGTACGCCACGCGGTGGCCGGCGCACTGAGTGCCGAAGAGGCACTGCCGAAAGCTTCGATCAGCGTTTGAAAGCGCCGCAGACCCACCTCGGGCAGCCGATGCAGACGCAAACGCGCCTCAAGCTCGGCAGGCGGACAAGCAGACGAATGGTGTTCAGGCATGGCAGATCATCCTTGATCGACAGAGGGTCATCCACCTGGCACAACCTGTGGATAACTGTGTTGATAATACTTTGACAACCTGTCAGTCGAATGGGCTATAAGGCGTCCTTTGAAACCCTAGACGAGCTTTGCCAGGTGCTGAATCCCCCGTTTCCCTTTATTATGTGTGCTCAGTTTTCAACCGACCGCACAGTGACTGCCTGACCCCTATGGCCATTTTGAACATTCTCGAATTCCCTGACCCGCGCCTGCGCACCATCGCCAAACCGGTGACGGAGTTCGACGACGCCCTGCGCCAGCTGATCGACGACATGTTTGAAACCATGTACGAAGCCCCTGGCATCGGCCTGGCCGCGACCCAGGTCAACGTACACCTGCGCCTGGTGGTGATGGACCTGAGCGAAGATCGCAGCGAGCCACGGGTGTTCATCAACCCCGAGGTCGAAGAGCTGACCCACGACATGGGCCAGTACCAGGAAGGCTGCCTGTCGGTGCCGGGCTTCTACGAGAACGTCGACCGCCCGTTGCGGGTCCGGGTCAAGGCTCAGGATCGCGATGGCAAACCGTACGAGCTGGAGGCCGAGGGCCTGCTTGCGGTGTGCATCCAGCACGAGCTGGATCACCTCAACGGCAAGCTGTTCGTCGACTACCTGTCGCAGCTCAAACGTGACCGGATCAAGAAGAAGCTGGAAAAGCAGCACCGCCAGCAAGCCTGATTCCCACCTTGCAGAAGGCTTGCTCCGGCAAGCCTTTTTCTTTTTTAAGCGAGAACTCCATGCGCATCGTCTTCGCAGGCACCCCAGAGTTTGCCGCCGAACACCTCAAAGCCCTGCTCGACAGCCCCTACCAAGTGGTGGCGGTATACACCCAGCCGGATCGCCCGGCGGGCCGTGGGCAGAAGCTCATGCCGAGCCCGGTCAAGCAATTGGCTGTGGCCCATGACATCCCGGTGTTGCAGCCGCCAACCTTGCGCAATGCCGAGGCTCAGGCGGAGCTGGCCGCGCTCAAGCCCGACCTGATGGTGGTGGTTGCCTACGGCCTGATCCTGCCGCAGGCGGTGCTCGACATCCCGCGCCTGGGCTGCATCAACAGCCATGCCTCGCTGCTGCCACGCTGGCGCGGTGCGGCGCCGATCCAACGCGCCGTGGAAGCCGGCGATGCCCAGAGCGGCGTCACCGTGATGCGCATGGAAGCAGGGCTGGATACCGGGCCGATGCTGCTCAAGGTAGTCACCCCGATCAGCGCCGACGATACCGGCGGCAGCCTGCACGATCGCCTCGCCGAGATGGGCCCGCCAGCCGTGGTCCAGGCCATCGCCGGCCTGGCCGATGGCAGCCTGCAAGGTGAAGTGCAGGACGATGCCCTGGCCACCTATGCGCACAAGCTGAACAAAGACGAAGCACGCATCGACTGGAACCGCCCGGCGGTGGAGCTGGAGCGCCTGGTGCGCGCCTTCAACCCTTGGCCGGTGTGCCACAGCACCCTCGATGGCGAGAGCGTCAAGGTACTGGCCGCCAACTTGTCCACAGGCAAGGGCGCACCGGGCGAGATCCTCAGCGCCAGCAAAGACGGCCTGGTGGTCGCCTGCGGTGACCAGGCACTGAGCCTGACCCGCCTGCAACTGCCAGGTGGCAAGGCGCTGAATTTCAGCGACCTGTTCAACAGCCGTCGCGAGAAATTCGCCAGCGGTAAGGTGCTTGGCCAATGAACCCACGTCTGGCCGCCGCCCGCGCCCTGGCCGCCGTGCTCAGCGGCAAGGCTTCGCTGAACAGCTCGCTGCCAGCTCAACTGGACAAGGTCGACGAGCGCGACCGTGGCCTGACCCAAGACTTGGCGTTCGGCACCGCCCGTTGGCAGCCACGCCTGGACCTGTTGGCCGAGAAGCTCTTGCAGAAGCCTTTCAAAGCCGCCGACTGCGATGTGCAGGCGTTGTTGCTGGTCGGCCTGTACCAGCTGTTCTACACGCGCATTCCGGCCCATGCCGCCATTGGCGAGACCGTGGGCTGCGCCGACAAGCTGAAAAAACCCTGGGCCAAGGCCCTGCTCAATGCCGTGCTGCGCCGCGCCCAGCGGGAAGGGGAAGAGATCCTCGCCGGTATGGAGCGCGATCCGGTGGTGCGCACTGCCCATCCGCGCTGGCTGCAGAAGTCGCTCAAGGCCTTCTGGCCAGAGCAGTGGGAAGCGATTTGCGCGGCCAACAACGCCCACCCGCCGATGATCCTGCGGGTAAATCGCCGCCATCACAGCCGCGATGCCTACCTGGCGTTGCTGGCTGAAGCGGGCATCACTGCCAGCGCTTGCCAATACAGCCGTGACGGCATCGTGCTCGAAGCCGCCTGCGACGTGCGCGGCCTGCCGGGCTTTGCCGACGGTTGGGTCAGCGTGCAGGACGAGGCCGCGCAACTGGCTGCCGATCTGCTCGATCTGGCGCCCGGCCAGCGCGTGCTCGACGCCTGCTGCGCGCCGGGCGGCAAGACCTGCCACCTGCTCGAAGCCGAACAGGGCCTGAGCGAAGTGGTCGCCATCGACCTGGAAGCCAAGCGCCTGACCCGTGTGCGCGAGAACCTCGACCGTTTGCAGCTGGACGCCAAGCTGATCGCCTGTGACGCCCGCGAAACCGCCGCCTGGTGGGACGGCAAGCAGTTCCAGCGGATCCTGCTCGACGCCCCATGCTCGGCCACCGGCGTGATCCGCCGTCACCCCGACATCAAGCTGACCCGCCAGGCCGACGACATCCCGGCCTTGGCCAGCCTGCAAGGCGAATTGCTCGATGCCCTGTGGCCGACCCTGGAAGTCGGCGGCATGCTGCTCTACGCCACCTGCTCGAGCCTGCCGACGGAAAACACCGAAGTGATCGATGCCTTCCTGGCCCGCACCCCTGGGGCTCGCGAGCTGGACCTGGCCACCGCAGCCGGCCTGCGCCAGGCGCATGGTCGCCAGCTGTTGGCCCAGGAAGGCGGCCACGACGGCTTCTACTATGCCAAGCTGATCAAGATTGCCGCTTCGCGCGGATAAAAATAAAGGTTAGGAGTAGCGGATGAAGATCATCATCCTGGGCGCAGGCCAGGTAGGCGGCACGCTGGCGGAACACTTGGCCAGCGAAGCCAACGACATCACGGTGGTCGACACCGATGGCGAACGCCTGCGCGACCTCGGCGATCGCCTCGATATCCGCACCGTACAAGGCCGTGGCTCGTTGCCAACGGTCCTGCGCCAGGCCGGCGCCGATGACGCCGACATGTTGGTAGCGGTCACCAACAGCGACGAGACCAACATGGTCGCCTGCCAGGTCGCCTATTCGCTGTTCCATACCCCGACCAAGATCGCCCGGGTGCGTGAGTCGGCCTACCTCACCCGCGAAGAGCTGTTCCACAACGACCACATTCCGGTCGACGTGCTGATCAGCCCCGAGCAGGTGGTGACCAACTACATCAAGCGCCTGATCGAGCACCCCGGCGCGCTGCAGGTGATCGACTTCGCCGAAGGCAAGGCGCAGCTGGTGGCGGTCAAGGCCTATTATGGCGGCCCCCTGGTCGGCCAGCAGCTACGCCAGATCCGCGCGCACATGCCCAACGTCGACACCCGGGTGGCGGCGATCTTCCGTCGCGACCGGCCGATCAAGCCGCATGGCGATACCGTGATCGAAGCCGACGACGAAGTGTTCTTCATCGCCGCCAAGGCCCACATCCGAGCGGTGATGGGCGAGCTGCGGCGCATCGACGAAACCAACAAGCGTGTGGTCATCGCCGGTGGCGGGCAGATCGGCGAACGTCTGGCCGAGGCCATCGAGAGCCGCTATCAGGTCAAGATCATCGAGATGAGCCCGGCGCGTTGCCGCTATCTGTCCGACACCCTGGAAAGCACTGTGGTGTTGCAGGGCAGCGCTTCGGACAAGGACCTGATGCTTGAAGAGAACATCGCCGACGCCGATATCTTCCTGGCCCTGACCAACGATGACGAGGCCAACATCATGTCCTCGCTGCTGGCCAAGCGCCTGGGCGCGAGCAAGGTCATGACACTTATCAACAACCCGGCCTATGTCGACCTGGTCCAGGGCGGCGATATCGATATCGCCATCAGCCCGCAGCTGGCGACCATCGGCACCTTGCTGGCGCACGTGCGCCGCGGCGATATCGTCAGCGTGCACTCGCTGCGTCGGGGCGCGGCGGAAGCCATCGAAGCGGTGGCGCACGGCGATTCGAAGTCGAGCAAGGTGATTGGCAAGGCCATCGAAGACATCGCCCTGCCGCCCGGCACCACCATCGGCGCGATCATTCGCGACGAACAAGTGCTGATTGCCCACGACGACACGGTGATCGAGGCCGGCGACCATGTGATTCTGTTCGTTGTGGATAAAAAGCATATCCGTGACGTGGAGAAGCTGTTCCACGTGGGCTTGAGCTTCTTCTAAGGAGAAACGGCATGCGCGAATCGCTGGAAAAAATGCTCGCCAAGGGTGTGGATAACGCGCTGTTGCGCTTTGGTCTGGGCAAGGCTTGGCTGGATGAGGGCAACGGCGCTGAGGCGGCGGTGCACCTGACGCGGTGTGTCGAGCAGGATCCGAAGTATTCGGCGGCTTGGAAGCTTTTAGGTAAGGCGTATCAGCTGGACGGCAACCTGGAGGCGGCGCGCAAGGCCTGGGAGGAGGGCATTGCCGCCGCGCAGGCGCATGGCGACAAGCAGGCCGAAAAAGAGATGACGGTGTTTCTCAAAAAGCTGGATAAAGCTGCCAGACCTTAATGCGTTTTGCCTGAGCCACCGCAATCGCGGGGCAAGCCCGCTCCCACGTAGTCCGAGCCGAGCCCAAAATGTGGGCCTTGCAGAGACCTCGTGGGAGCGGGCTTGCCCCGCGATTGCGATGGCTCAGGCAGTCACTCTCTTAACTGACTAGCATTCGATGTCAGTACCAGCGCGCCTCGCCCGCCGGGCGCTTCTTGAAGCGTTTCATGCTCCACATGTACTGGCTCGGATACTCACGCACATAACGCTCGACCACCTTGCTCATGGCCGCCGCCGATACGGTCACATCGTCGCTGTACATCTCTTGCGGCGCCGCTTCCAGAATCACCCGGAACCCCGAGCCATCCGGCAGCCGCAGGGCATGCAGGAACACCCCCACCGCCTTGCCACCGGCGAGCATGTTCGGCACGAACTTGCTGGTCAGCGCCTGCGTACCCAGGAACGGTACGAACACCCCCGCCGACTCAGCCGGCTCCGGGTCAGCGGGGATCCCCACCTGGCCACCACGACGCACTTCCTTGATCACGCTAAGGATGCCTTCCTTGGTCGACGGCGCCACGCGGTTACCCATCTGCACGCGCTGTTCGCGCAGCAAGTCATCCACCGCCTTGAGCTTGGGCGGGCGGTAGAAAATGATCGGTTTGCACTGGCTGCAATAGAAGTGGTTCAACACCTCCCAGTTGCCCAAGTGGCTGGTGATACCGACCACGCCCTTGCCCGAGGCCAGGGCCTGCTCCAGCACTTCCAGGCCGTGCACTTCCTTGACCAGCTCGAGCGAGCGCTGTGGTGGCCAGATCCAGGCGCAGGCGCTTTCGACGAACGATTTGCCAATGTCACGCAGGGCGCGGCCCACCAGTTGCTCGCGCTCGGCAGGATCCATTTCCGGGAAGCACTTGGCCAGGTTGATCCGCACCACGTTGCGCGAACCGTTAGGAATCTTCCACATGAGCCAGCCGATACCCGCGCCAACTCGCTGCACTGCCCCCCAGGGCAGTTTGGCGAACAGTCGCAGCACCCCGACCATCAGGGCGCCTTTGAATTTTTCCACAGCCCTATTCCTTATTTCTGCAAGGCGCGCATTGTAACCCCTCAGCGCAGCAACGCGGCGTAGCGATCGCAGTCGGTGGTGTGATCCATGACCATGCCGGTGGCTTGCATGAAGGCGTAGCAGATGGTCGGGCCGACGAACATGAAGCCGGCTTTTTGCAGCGCCTTGCTCATCGCCTTGGCTTCGTCGGTGACTGCCGGGACGTCGCTGCGGCCCTTGAAGTGGTTGATCTTCGGCTCACCACCCACGAACGACCAGAGCCACTGCGCGGGGTTATCCACAGCCAGCCAGGCCTTGGCATTGCGCCGGGCGGCGTTGAGTTTGAGGCGGTTGCGGATGATCCCGGCATCGAGCATCAGCTCCTCGATGCGCTCATCGCCCATTTGCGCCAGCTGCACCGGGTCAAAGCCATACATCACCTGGCGATAGCGCTCGCGTTTGCGCAGCACGGTGATCCATGACAGCCCCGCCTGGAACCCTTCGAGCAAAAGCATCTCGAACAGCAACGCCGGGTCGCGCTGTGGCGTTCCCCATTCCTGGTCGTGATAGGCCTGGTACAACGGATCGTCGGTACACCAAAAGCAGCGTGGCATAAGGCTCCAATGAGTAGAGGGCGAGGCGAATCAGGTTATACTCCCGCTCTTTACATCCGCATCCCCAGATACAGGTGAATTTCGTGAGCCAGCCTACGCCAGCCGTGCGTACCTTCCAAGACCTCATCCTCGCCCTGCAGCAATACTGGGCGGAGCAAGGTTGTGTGGTACTTCAGCCCTACGATATGGAAGTAGGCGCCGGCACTTTCCACACCGCTACTTTCCTGCGCGCCGTCGGCCCAGAGACCTGGAACGCCGCCTACGTGCAGCCTAGCCGTCGTCCAGCCGACGGACGGTATGGCGAGAACCCTAACCGCCTGCAGCACTACTACCAGTTCCAGGTGGTCCTCAAGCCCAACCCGGCCAACTTCCAGGAGCTGTACCTCGGCTCGCTGAAAGCGATCGGCCTGGACCCGCTGGTCCACGACATTCGCTTCGTCGAAGACAACTGGGAATCGCCAACCCTCGGTGCCTGGGGTCTGGGCTGGGAAATCTGGCTCAACGGCATGGAAGTGACGCAGTTCACCTACTTCCAGCAAGTCGGTGGCATCGAGTGCTACCCGGTCACCGGTGAAATCACCTATGGCCTGGAGCGTCTGGCCATGTACATCCAGGGCGTCGACTCGGTCTACGACCTGATCTGGGCCGATGGCCCGTTCGGCACCGTGACCTATGGCGATGTGTTCCACCAGAACGAAGTGGAGCAGTCGACCTACAACTTCGAGCACGCCAACGTCGAGAAACTGTTCGAGCTGTTCGACTTCTACGAAAGCGAAGCGAACCGTCTGATCAAGCTCGACCTGCCGCTGCCGACCTATGAAATGGTCCTGAAGGCTTCGCACACCTTCAACCTGCTCGACGCCCGCCGCGCCATCTCGGTGACCGAGCGTCAGCGCTACATCCTGCGTGTGCGTACCCTGGCCCGGGACGTGGCGCAAAGCTATCTGCAAGCTCGCGCACGCCTGGGCTTCCCGATGGCGACCCCTGAACTGCGTGATGAAGTGTTGGCTAAGCTGGAGGCTGCACAATGAGTGCTCAAGATTTCCTGGTTGAACTGGGCACCGAAGAGCTGCCACCCAAGGCCCTCGCCAGCCTCGGCGACGCCTTCCTGGCAGGCATCGAGAAAGGCTTGCAGGCCGCTGGCCTGAACTACACCGCCAAGCAGGTCTATGCCGCGCCGCGCCGTCTGGCCGTGCTGATCCGTCAGCTCGACGTGCAGCAGCCAGACCGCAGCATCAACGTCGACGGCCCTCCTGTGCAGGCTGCGTTCGATGCTGAAGGCAAACCGACCCAGGCGGCACTGGGCTTTGCCAAGAAATGTGGCGTCGATCTGTCCGAGATCGACCAGAGCGGCGCCAAGCTGCGCTTCTCCCAGCACATCCCGGGCAAGGCTACCACCAGCCTGTTGCCGACCATCGTCGAAGATTCGCTCAACGACCTGCCGATTCCTAAGCGCATGCGCTGGGCGGCCAGCCGTGAAGAGTTCGTGCGTCCAACCCAGTGGCTGGTCATGCTGCTTGGTGACCAGGTCGTCGACTGCACCATCCTCAAGCAACAGGCCGGGCGCGAGTCGCGTGGCCACCGTTTCCACCACCCGGAAAACGTGGTCATCACCACCCCGGCCAACTACGTCGAAGACCTGCGCAAGGCCTACGTGCTGGCCGACTTCGCCGAGCGCCGCGAGCTGATCGCCAAGCGCACCGCGGAACTTGCCATGCAGCAGGAAGGCACGGCCATCGTGCCGCCGGCGCTGCTCGATGAAGTGACCGCGCTGGTCGAGTGGCCTGTGCCGCTGGTGTGCTCGTTCGAGGAGCGTTTCCTCGACGTGCCGCAAGAAGCGCTGATCACCACCATGCAGGACAACCAGAAGTACTTCTGCCTGCTCGACAGCGAAGGCAAGCTGCTGCCGCGCTTCATCACCGTGGCCAACGTCGAGAGCCGCGATCCGAAGCAGATCGTCCAGGGCAACGAGAAGGTCGTGCGTCCGCGCCTGACCGACGCCGAGTTCTTCTTCAAGCAAGACAAGAAGCAGCCGCTGGCAACCTTCAACGAGCGCCTGAAGAACGTGGTGTTCCAGGCTCAGCTGGGCAGCGTCTACGACAAAGCCGAGCGTGTCTCGAAACTGGCAGCCTTCATTGCCCCGCACATTGGTGGCGACGCCCAGCGTGCCGCGCGTGCTGGCCTGCTGTCCAAGTGCGACCTGGCCACCGAAATGGTTGGCGAATTCCCTGAAATGCAGGGCATCGCGGGCTACTACTACGCCGTCAACGATGGCGAGCCAGAAGACGTTGCCCAGGCCCTGAACGAGCAGTACATGCCGCGCGGTGCTGGCGCTGAACTGCCACAGACCCTGACTGGCGCTGCCGTGGCCATCGCCGACAAGCTCGACACCCTGGTCGGCATCTTCGGCATCGGCATGCTGCCAACCGGTAGCAAAGACCCGTACGCCCTGCGTCGCGCCGCCCTGGGCGTGTTGCGCATCCTGATCGAGAAGCAGCTGGACCTGGACCTGACCGACGCCGTGAGCTTCGCCGTCACCCAGTTCGGCAGCAAGGTCAAGGCTGCTGGGCTGTCCGAGCAAGTCCTGGAGTTCATCTTCGACCGCCTGCGTGCGCGTTATGAAGACGAAGGCATCGACGTTGGCACCTACCTGTCGGTGCGTGCCCTGAAGCCGGGCTCTGCCCTGGACTTCGACCAGCGCGTACAGGCCGTGCAGGCCTTCCGCAAGCTGCCGGAAGCCGAAGCCCTGGCGGCGGTGAACAAGCGCGTGTCGAACCTGCTGAGCAAAGCCGAAGGCGCTATCGCCGAACAGGTCGAGCCGAAGTACTTCGACAATGCCAATGAGTTCTCCCTGTACTCGGCCATCCAGCAGGCCGACCAGGCCGTGCAACCGATGGCAGCTGCGCGTCAGTACAGCGAGTCGCTGGCTCGCCTGGCGGCCCTGCGTGATCCGGTCGACGCCTTCTTCGAGGCGGTGATGGTCAACGCCGAAGACGCCAAGGTGCGCGCCAACCGTTATGCCCTGCTCAGCCGCCTGCGCGGTCTGTTCCTGGGCGTGGCCGACATTTCGCTGCTGGGGTAAGCCTTGAAACTGCTGATTCTCGATCGTGACGGGGTGATCAACTTCGACTCCGACGCCTACATCAAGTCATTGCAGGAGTGGATCCCCATTCCCGGCTCGATCGAGGCCATCGCGCAGTTGAGCAAGGCCGGCTGGACGGTGGCGGTCGCCACCAACCAGTCCGGCATTGCCCGTGGCTATTACCCGCTGCAAACCCTCGAGGCCATGCATGCGCGCCTGCGCGAGCTGGTGGCCGAGCAGGGTGGTGAAGTCGGTCATATCGTCTATTGCCCGCATGGACCGGACGAGGGCTGCGACTGCCGCAAACCCAAGCCTGGCATGTTGCGGGCAATCGCCGAGCATTATCAGGCAGACCTGAGCGGCATCTGGTTTGTTGGAGACAGCAAAGGTGACCTGGAGGCCGCCCTGGCCGTCGGAGCACAACCAGTGCTGGTGAAAACCGGCAAGGGTGAGAAGACCCTGAGTAAAGGCGTCCCGCAAAACACCCTGATTTTTGACGATCTGGCCGCTGTGGCCAGAGCACTTATTTAAGAGGGTGCGCCACGCTGGCGCACTTTTTCATTAGGCGGGCATGCCCGCAACGGTACTTGCCACTATGTCGATCCTGCAGGCGATCAGAATCTTTCTTTTTTACCTGCTGCTGGGCACCAGCTCGTTGCTGTGGTGCACCCTGAGCTTCTTCGTTGCGCCGTTTCTGCCGTTTCGCCAACGCTATCGCTTCATCAACGTCTACTGGTGCCGTTTCGCCGTGCTGCTGGCGCGGGTGATCCTCGGTATCCGCTACAAAATCACCGGCGCCGAGAACGTGCCGGATACGCCGTGCGTGATCCTCTCCAACCACCAGAGCACCTGGGAGACGTTCTTTCTCTCCGCCTACTTCCAGCCGCTGAGCCAGGTGCTCAAGCGTGAGCTGTTGTATGTGCCGTTCTTTGGCTGGGCGATGGCCATGCTGCGGCCGATCGCAATTGATCGCGACAACCCGAAAGAAGCTTTGCGTCATGTCGCCAAGAAGGGCGACGAGCTCCTCAAGCAAGGGGTTTGGGTGTTGATCTTCCCGGAAGGCACCCGCGTGCCCCATGGCCAGATTGGCAAGTTCTCCCGTGGCGGCACTGCGCTGGCAGTCAATGCCGGCCTGCCAGTCCTGCCAATTGCCCACAACGCTGGCAAGTTCTGGCCCAAGTCGGGCTGGGGCAAGCGGGCAGGGGTGATCGAGGTGGTGATTGGTCAGCCAATGTATGCCGAAGGCAGCGGCCCACGGGCGATTGCCGACCTCAATAACCGCGCCGAAGCGTGGAACGAGGCGACCCAGCGGGCCTTGGGGTCACTGCCGCCAGCGGCAGAAAACACCGAGCAGCGCACGGCCTGACGTTCTGTGGATAACTTGTGAGCAACTTTTGGATTAACGCTCAGAGATATGATCTAAGTTGTTGAATTAGCTATTTATTTCTCTGTATGACGTTTTTCTGAAAATCGTGCATAAGTTTTTTTGAGCGATAAAAAAACCGGCTTTTACGCCGGTTTTTTTGTGCCTGCTATAGAGGCGTCTCGCTCTTCAGGTCAAACCTTGTCGATATCCACATCCTTGGTCTCTTTCAGGCAGAAGATCCCCACCACCAAGCTGATCCCGGTGATCAATACCGGGTACCACAGCCCGTAGAAGATATCCCCGGTGTACACCACCAAGGCGAATGAAACCGTCGGCAGGAACCCGCCAAACCAGCCATTACCGATGTGGTAGGGCAGTGACATCGAGGTATAGCGGATCCGCGTCGGGAACAGCTCGACCATCACCGCCGCCAGCGGCCCATAGGTCATGGTGGCAATCAGGATCATCGCGACAATCAGCACCACCACCATGAACTCGTTGACCTGCGACGGATCGGCCTTGGCCGGATAGCCCGCCTGCTCGATGGCCGCACGCATGGCCGCTTCGTCGAAGCCATTGATGGTGGTCTCGCCAATGCTCACCACCACTTCGCTGCTCGCCCCTGCAGCCGAGCTGTACGGCAGACCCTGTTTGACCAGGAAGGTCTTGACCTTGTCGCACGGGCTGTCGAAACGCGCCTTGCCTACTGGGTCGAACTGGAAGGTGCAGCTGTTCGGATCAGCCGTCACCACGATCGGTGCCTGACGGCTGGCAGCGTCGATCTGCGGGTTGGCGTAATGACTCAGGGCTTTGAACATCGGGAAGTACAGCACTGTCGCCAGCAGCAGGCCGAGCATCAGGATCGGCTTGCGTCCGACCCGATCCGACAGCCAGCCAAAGAACACGAAGAACGGCGCGCCGATCACCACGCTGATGATCAGCAGGGTGTTGGCCTGGGCCGGGTCCATCTTGAGCATCTGGGTCATGAAGAACAGCACATAGAACTGCGCGGTGTAGAAGGTCACCGCTTGCCCGGCGTTGATACTGAACAGGGCAGTCAGCACCACTTTGAGGTTCGGCCAATTGGTGAACGACTCACGAATCGGCGATTTACTCACCTTGCCTTGGGCCTTCATTTTCACGAACGCTGGCGACTCGTGCATGCTCATGCGGATCCAGGTGGAGATGCCCAGCAGCACGATCGACAAGAGGAACGGCAGGCGCCAGCCCCAGGTCTCGAACTGATCGCCGCTGATGTAGCGGCTGCCGAGCACCACCAGCAGCGACAGCAGCAGGCCCAGGGTCGCGGTAGATTGGATGAAGCCGGTGTGGAAACCGCGCTTGCCAGGTGGGGCATGCTCGGCGACATACGTGGCTGCACCGCCATACTCGCCGCCCAGCGCCAGGCCTTGAAGCATGCGCAAGATCACCAGGATGATCGGCGCGGCAATGCCAATGCTGGCGTAGGTCGGTAGCAAGCCCACGGCGAAGGTGGACAAGCCCATCAGCACGATGGTGATCAGGAAGGTGTATTTACGCCCGATCATGTCGCCCAAGCGGCCGAATACCAACGCCCCGAATGGCCGCACCAGGAAGCCTGCGGCGAACGCCATCAGGGCAAAGATGAACGCGGTGGTGTCGTTGACCCCGGCGAAGAACTGCTTGCTGATGACCGCCGCCAACGCGCCATAAAGAAAAAAGTCATACCACTCGAAAACGGTCCCGAGGGATGACGCGAAAATGATCTTTCGTTCCTCGCGACGACTGGAGCTGCTCGCCGCTGCACCCTGCTCTTGGATGTAATCCGACATCGTTGCTGTCCTCGGCCTACAGGCCACAGTGATTATTCTTGTTGTTCCACTGTCGGCAGCCCCTGACCACAAGCCGCCGGTTGTTGCACGCGCCTGGTCAGGGCGTCGGTATCGCGCTTGCGTCGCTGAGGTTGGTCTGGGTAGCAGCCCCCTTGAGGATCAGTTGTGCCGCCTTCTCGGCGATCATCAGTGTGGGTGAACAGGTATTGCCGGAAACGATCTGCGGCATGATCGACGCATCAGCCACGCGCAGACCGGGAATGCCATGCACGCGCAGCTGGTTATCCACAACGTCCAGCGGCCCATTACCCATGCGGCAAGTGCCAACCGGGTGGAAGATCGTGGTGCCGATCTTGCTGGCCGCCTCGTGCAGTTGTTGCTCGCTCTGCAGGGCGGGGCCTGGCAGATATTCCTGGGGCTCGAACGCCGCCAGGGCAGGGGCCTGGACGATACGCCGGGTCAGGCGGATAGCGTCGGCGGCGACACGCAGGTCGTGCGGATCGCTGAGGTAATTGGGATCGATCAGGGGTTCGGCATTCATGTCCGCAGAGCGGATATCGATGCGTCCACGGCTGGCTGGGCGCAGGTTGCAGACCGATGCGGTAAAAGCAGGGAAGCGGTGCAGCGGCTCGCCGAAGCGTTCAAGCGATAGCGGCTGGACGTGGTACTGCAAATTGGCGGTAGCCTGATCAGGGCTGGAGCGTACGAACGCACCCAGCTGACTTGGAGCCATTGCCAAGGGGCCGCTGCGGTCATACAGATAACGCAGGCCCATGCCCATCTTGCCCCACAGGCTGTTGGCCATCTGGTTGAGGGTGCGGGTGTTGCGAATTTGATAGATCAGGCGCAGTTGCAGGTGATCTTGCAGGTTGCCGCCGACGCCGGGCATGTCATGCCGAACGCCGATGCCCAAGCCTTCGAGGAGCTTGCGTGGGCCTATCCCGGAACGCTGGAGAATGCCTGGCGAGCCGACAGATCCTGCGCAGAGGATGATTTCCCGGCGCGCCTTGAACTCATGCCAGGCGCCTTGCCAACGGGCCTTGACCGCGGTCGCACGGGTGTTGTCGAGCAGCACCTGATCAACCTGGACATCAGTCAGGATGGTGACGTTGGGGCGTTTGAGGATCGGCCGCAGAAAGGCCTTGGCCGCATTCCAGCGTACGCCGCTGCGCTGGTTGACCTGAAAGTATCCACAGCCTTGGTTGTCACCGGTGTTGAAGTCATCGACCTTGGCGATCCCGCTTTGCTCGGCGGCATCGCGGAAGGCATCGAGAATCGGCCAGCTGTAGCGTTGTTGCTCGACCCGCCATTCACCGTCGGCGCCGTGGCTGTCGCTGCTGCCGGCAAAGTGATTCTCGCTGGCCTTGAACAGCGGCAGCACATCGCTCCAGGCCCAGCCGGCATTGCCTTGCTCAGCCCAGCGGTCGTAGTCCGCCGCCTGGCCGCGCATGTAGATCATGCCGTTGATCGATGAACAGCCACCCAGCACTTTGCCCCGTGGATAACCTAGGCTGCGACCGGCCAGGCCGGCTTGCGCTTCGGTTTTGAAGCACCAGTCGGTGCGCGGATTGCCGATGCAATAGAGGTAACCGACGGGAACGTGAATCCACGGATAGTTGTCGCGCCCGCCCGCTTCGAGTAGCAGCACGCGGCAGCTAGGGTCGGCGGACAAACGATTGGCCAGCAGGCAACCGGCGGGACCGGCGCCCACGACCACGTAGTCGTAGACAGAATCGGCTGATGGCATGTGTAACCTCGCGCCTGATTATTATTCTTGTCGCCCTTCATCTTAGTGAGTAATTTCGCAGAGGAAACACGAGATTTTGCGCAACGGCTGTGCGTTTTAGCACAGCCCAGGTAGCTGCGAGAGTCGGTAGTGTGGGGCGGGTATGGGCGCATGCGAGGCGCGTGGGAGCGATATTTGACGGATGCATGTGGGAGCGGGCTTGCCCCGCGACAGCAGTAGTGCTGCCACCATCGCTATCGCGGGGCAAGCCCGCTCCCACGAGATCTACGAGTCCAACGAGATCTACGAGTCCCACGAGCCATACGAGTCCTGCATCCTCCTGCGTAGTGCCTCGACGGCCGCGCTCAGAACCCTCGCCATCACGCACAAGGATCAGCATGTTCGACTGGAATGATCTGCGGTTTTTCCTCGAGTTGCAGCGCAGCGGTCGCCTGCTCAGCGCTGCCAAGCGGCTCAATACCACCCACAGCACCGTCGCCCGGCATATCGAGAACATCGAAAAAAGCTTGGGTACGGCACTGTTCGTCCAGCATGCCCAGGGCTATGAACTGACGCCTTCCGGTCAGGCCCTGCTCAAGCATGCTGAGGCCATGGAAAATGTCGCGCTGCTGGCGCAGGAGGAAATCACCCAGGCGATTACGCCGCTAGGCAAGATTCGCCTAGGGGTCACCGAAGGCATCGGCATCATGTTCTTCACCCCGCGCATGAGCGATCTGTTCGAGCGCTACCCGGGGTTGGAGGTAGAGCTGGTGGCGGTGCCGCGCTTCGTCAGCATCCTTAACCGCGAAGCGGAAATCAGCATCCATCTGGAGCGGCCCAACGCCGATTTGCTGATCACCCGCAAACTCACCGACTACCGCCTGGCGCTCTACGCCAGTCGCGAGTATCTCGACCGTTCCCCACCGCTGCAGACCCGCGAGGACCTGGCCCGGCACAGCTGGATTGGCTACGTCGACGACCTGCTGTTCAGCCAGGAGCTGCTGTTTCTCAACAGCTTTTGCCGGGCGCCGAATGTGGTGTTCCGCAGCACCAGCGTGATCGCCCAGCAACACGCAGCGCGTGCTGGCCTGGGTATCGCCGTGCTGCCGAACTTCATGGCCCGGCATGACCCGACCCTGGTGCGCGTGCTGCCGAGTGAGACAATCCAGCGCAGCTACTGGATCTGCACCCGGCGCGAGCTGCACAAATCAGTACGCCTGCGGGTGGTCTGGGATTACCTGCTCGCCCTGTGCGCAGCCGAGCAGGCAGACCTGCTAGCCGAGTAGCGCCTTGCCCGCCAGCAGCAGTGCAGCGCCGATGCCGACGATGGCGAACAACTGCTGCAGGCGTGGCCCGGCAAGCTTGGCAGCCAAAGGTCGCGCCAGCAGCAGGCCAAGTACCGCGCCCACTGCGAACGGGGCACCGACCTGCCAGTGCATGACGCCGGCAATGCTGGCGCTGACCACACTGCCGGTGGAGACCAGGGCAATCACCGCCAGGGAGGTGGCGACGATGCTCTTCATGTCCAGATTGGTGTAGCGGTTCAACGCAGGGATGATGACGAACCCACCGCCGACGCCCAGTAACCCTGAAAGCAATCCAGACATCGCCCCGGTGAAGGCAAGGGCACGCGCGCAGGGTAGGGTCCAACGTAGTCGGCCCTGCAACGGATTGAGCACGCAGGGCATGATCTGCCGTTCCCCGCATGGCGACTGACCGCGCAGTTCGCGCGCCGCCTTGCGTCCGATGCGCAGGCAGGCGTAAACCAGCACCACAGCGAACACCAG
This sequence comes from Pseudomonas sp. Je.1.5.c, assembly GCF_051129895.1. Lineage (NCBI taxonomy): Bacteria > Pseudomonadati > Pseudomonadota > Gammaproteobacteria > Pseudomonadales > Pseudomonadaceae > Pseudomonas > Pseudomonas sp. Je.1.5.c. Next base: position 77,808 of record NZ_JBCPSP010000010.1, on the reverse strand, counting down.
CGCCAATGGCGTGTTGGGCAGACTGTGGGCGAGCATCAAGCCGAACGGCGCAGCGACGATGCCGATCACCGCAATGAACAGCGCCGCCCGATAGCGCACCAAGCCCTGGCGTAAACCCAACACCGCCCCGACCGCCGCCGCTAGGCCCACCGCCAGCAACCCGACCGGGGCCGCCTCGACCATGGTCAGGCCCAGGCCGAACACCAGCAGCGGCACTGCGAGGATGCCGCCGCCAGCGCCGGTCAGCGCCAGCACTGCGCCAATGATTGTGCCCAGCAGCGTGCCGAGCAGTTGATGCTCGATCACTGCTGCCCCTCGATCACCATCGGCTGCGGCTTGGCCAGCCACTCCCGTCCCTTGAGCATGCCACGCCAGTACAGCGGCGGCAGGATCCGTGCCTTGAGCAGCCAGGCCAATCGGGTTGGCTGGCGACCATCGAGCAACCAGCGCGGAAAACTCGGCGCGACCTTACCACCATAGGTGAACTCAGCGAGGACGATCTTGCCGCGCTCCACGGTCAGAGGGCAGGAGCCATAGCCGTCATAGTGGGCGAGGGCAGGCAGCCTGCCGAGCGCCACCAAAACATTGTTCGCCACCACCGGCGCCTGCTTGCGCGCTGCGGCGGCGGTCTTGGCGTTGCTGGTGTTGATCACATCGCCCAGACCATGGATGTTGGCGAATTGACGATGGCGCAAGGTGTGCGGATCGACATCGACCCAGCCACCCGCATCGGCCAGCGGACTGTTCCGGATGAAGTCAGGGGCAACTTGCGGCGGCACCACATGCAACAGGTCGAAGGGTTCGACCTGTGTCTGCGTGCTGCCATCGGGCAAGCTGCGCAGGAAGGTAGCGCGCTTGCCGGGGCCGTCCACGGCGACCAGCCGCTGGGCGTAGTTGAGGTCGACACTGTACTTGTCGATGTAGCTCATCAGTGCCGGTACGTAGTCCGCTACCCCGAACAGCACCGCGCCGGCATTGAAGAAGCTGGCTTTGATCGCGCCAAGATGGCCGTGACGCAACCAGTGATCACAGGACAGGTACAACGCCTTCTGTGGCGCGCCAGCGCACTTGATCGGCATCGGTGGCTGGGTGAACAGCGCGCGACCTTGCTTGAGGTTTTTCACCAGCTCCCAGGTATAGGGCGCCAGGTCATAGCGGTAGTTGGAGGTGACGCCGTTACGCCCCAGGGTCTCACTCAGGCCTTCGATGGCGTTCCAATCGAGCTTGAGGCCGGGGCATACCACCAGCTGTTCGTAACTGACCGCGCGACCATCCTCGAGCATCACCAGCTGCGCGACCGGATCGAAACCCTGCACGCTGGCCTTGATCCAGCGCACCCCACGCGGAATGGTCGAGGCCATGGTGCGAGCGGTGCTGGGTGCGTTGAACACACCGGCGCCGACCATGGTCCAGCCTGGTTGGTAGTAATGCACCTCGGCAGGATCGATCAGGGCGATGTCCAGCGAAGGATCACGGCTTATCAGGCTCGAAGCGGTGGCGATGCCCGAAGCCCCGGCACCGATGATCACCACCTTGTGGTGATCGGTGCGCGGGCTGGCGGAAGTGGACGGCGACGCAGGCATTTAAATGTTCCTTGTTGATCGAGGTAGCTGCTCTTTTTCTATCGCGGGGCAAGCCTGCTCACACGTTAGCTCTCTGTCTCTGCGTGGGAGCGGGCCCTGCGATAGCGGGCTCAAAGTTTGTTGAGGGGGATCTTCAGGTAGCGCACGCCGTTATCTTCCGGCTCAGGCAACTGGCCGCTGCGCATGTTGATCTGTACCGAGGGCAGGATCAGCACCGGCATGTCCAACGTCGCGTCACGCGCTTCGCGCATGGCCACGAATTCGTCCTCGCTGATGCCCTGATGAATGTGGATATTGTTGGCGCGCTGCTCGGCCACGGTGGTGACATAACGCAGTGCGCGGCCATTGGGCAGGTAGTCATGGCACATGAACAGCTGGGTCTGATCGGGGAAGGCCAGCAAACGGCGGATCGAGCGATACAACGTGCGGGCATCGGCGCCAGGGAAGTCGCAGCGGGCAGTGCCGTAGTCGGGCATGAACAAGGTGTCGCCAACGAACACCGCAATCTCGCCAGCATCCTCGACCACGTAGCTCATGCACGCCGGGGTATGCCCTGGGGTATGCAGGGCGCGCGCGCGCAGCGTGCCGATCAGAAACACTTGTTCATCTTCGAGCAATACATCGAACTGGCTGCCATCGCGGGCAAAGCCAGGCTCGGCATTGAACAGGGCGCCGAAGGTCTTCTGTACCTGAGTAATACGTGCACCGATGGCGATATGGCCACCGAGCTTTTCCTTGAGGTAGGCCGCCGCAGAAAGGTGGTCGGCATGCACATGGGTTTCAAGAATCCAGTGCACCTTGGCATCCAGCGCCTGGACCCTGCCAATCAGTTTGTCCGCCGAGGCAGTGTTGGTGCGCCCGGACTTGGGGTCATAGTCGAGCACGCTGTCGATCAACGCGCACTCCTGGGTCTGGCGATCCATGACCAGGTAACTGATGGTCGAGGTGGCCTCGTCGAACAAGGCTTCCACATAGATGTTACTGCCGATGATCATTGCACTCTCCAGATTTATCCGCCGCGCCTTGTTAGAGGCGTAGGCAGTAAACAGTGCTTTATCAAGATGCATGCCAGGGCATTGGTCCGAAACCACGGGTGCCTTGCTATTAAGCATAGAGTGAGTGTTCAAGCCCTACTCATCAGGGTTTTAGCCAGCGGGTTTACCCCGAAGAACACGCTGCGCAGCCTGTTCCTATCCATGTGCTCTCGACTGCCAATGCCAGACCTGGCAGTCGACTGGCAGCTAATGGCAGTGATTGGCAGTCCTTGCTACCCTCCGCGATGTACTCTCTTCCGGTCCTGGTCATGTCCGCGTTTTCAGCTTCTGCCAACCAACCCGCGATCCTTGCGCTAGTGTCGTATCTGGAACACGACGTGCATCCGTCCATCGTGCTCGATACCGACTACAACATCCTCGCCGCCAATGCCGCCTACCGCCGCCAGTTCGGCATCAACGACAACGCACCGCTGGGGGAGAAGTGCCACCGGGTATCCCACCACTACGCTGTCCCCTGCGACCAGGCCGGCGAACACTGCCCGATGCGCAAGGCGTGGGACAGCAAGGTGCCGGAGCGGGTGCTGCACATCCATCACACTCCTCGTGGGCCTGAGCATGTGGACGTCGAGTTACGGCCGATCCTGGATGAACAGGGTAGGGTGGTCGCCTTCGTCGAGCGTCTGAACACCGTGACGCTCGCCTCCGCCCAGCCGCAACAGCAAGGCCTGGTAGGCCGTGCTCCGGCATTCAAGACGGCCCTGGCCAGCTTGCAAAGAGCCGCCCCAGCGCAGATCCCGGTGTTGCTCCAGGGTGAGTCTGGAACCGGCAAAGAGCTTTTTGCCCGCGCCCTACATTTGGGTAGCCTGCGCGCCAATGGGCCGTTGGTTGTGGTCGACTGCACTGGTCTTACCGAGAGCCTGTTCGAGAGTGAATTGTTCGGCTACGAAAAAGGCGCCTTCACCGGAGCCACCCAGCGCAAGATCGGTTTGGCCGAAGCGGCGCATGGCGGCACGTTGTTCCTCGATGAAATTGGTGAGGTTCCATTGGCCATGCAGGTGAAGCTGCTGCGCCTGATCGAGTCCGGCAGTTTCCGCCCAGTCGGCAGCCTGCGCACGGTGCACTCGGATTTTCGCCTGGTCTCTGCCACCCACAAACCACTCAAGGAAATGGTCGCTGCGGGCACCTTTCGTGAAGACTTGTACTACCGCATCAGCGGTTTTCCAATCCGGCTGCCTGCCCTGCGCGAACGGGTAGAGGATCTGCCCATGCTGGCCGAGAGTTTGTTGAAGCGCATGGCTGGCGCGCAATCCACCACGCTAACTGCGCAAGCGCAACAACGGCTCAGCTTGCATCCGTTCCCAGGCAATATTCGCGAGCTGCGCAATATTCTCGAACGGGCACGCTTGTTTGCCGACGACGGCTTGATTCGGCCAGAACATTTGCCGCACGACATTGGCCCCCTGCAGAACGTAGCTACACCACGCCGCAGCCGCAACGAACTGGGCGAGCTGGCGCTGGCGCTGGAGCAATTCCAAGGGTCGCGTAGTGAGTTGGCCCAACATCTGGGGTTGAGCGAGCGGACGCTTTATCGGCGCTTGCGTGAGCTGGGTCTGTAAGCGGGTTCAGCGCACCTTGTGGGAGCGGGCTTGTCGGACGCCGAACCGCCGGCAGAGAAATTTTCTTCTACGCTGATACTGCTCTGAGCCTTCCATGCGTCGATTGCCGACCCGGTAACCCGTTGGGCGCCTGACGCTCCGCTCTGTCCCTCAGCTACAGGAGCATCGTCATGTCTGCCTGCCTTCACAGGGCGATCCTGCTCACCATCACCATGCTCGCGCTCTTGGGCTGTTCCGAAGAGGATGCACCACCTAAGGCAACGGCCCCGGCGCCGGTACCTGCAGCTGTACCTGCCACTGCGGCCGCGCCCAGCGAGCAGGTGTTCAACACCGAACAGCTTGATCAGATGCTTGCACCGTTGGCCCTGTACCCGGATGCTTTACTGGCTCAGGTGCTGATGGCAACCACCTATCCCGGCAATGTCGTCGACGCGGTTGCCTGGTCCAAGGCGCATCCGAACGTCAGTGGCGATGCCGCCGTCCAGCAGGTCGCCGAGCAACCTTGGGACCCCAGCGTGCAATCGTTGGTGGCTTTCCCGCAGGTGCTAGCCACACTTGGCCAGGACCCAGTCTGGGTGCAGCGAGTCGGCGATGCCTTTCTCGCCCAGCCCGACGCGGTGATGAATTCGGTACAGCGCCTGCGCGCTAAGGCCAAGGCTGCTGGCCACCTGGAGTCGAACGATAAGCAGAGGGTTATCGTGCAACCCTCAAACGCTCAAGCAGGCGGCACGACTACAGAGGGGCAAGCTGGCGCGTCGGCACAAACCATCATTATCCAGCCGACCAACCCCCAGGTCGTATACGTCCCAAGCTACAACCCCTCTGTGGTCTACGGTAGTTGGTCCGCTGCGTCCTACCCACCAGCGTACTATCCGCCACCGCCGGGGTATGCCATTGGTACGGCATTGGCGACCGGCCTGGCTTTCGGTGCCGGCGTAGCCATCGTCAATTCTCTGTGGGGGGATTGCGACTGGGACGATCATGACGTTGATATCAACGTCAATCGCTACAACAACATCAACAACGTCAACCGCAGGCTCGAAGCCAACCAGAACAACTGGCGCCATAATCCTACCTATCGCGACGGCGTCCCCTACCGCGATCAAGCCAGTCGAGCCCAGTTCGACCGGCGCTTGCCCGGCAGCGCAGAGCGCACAGCCTATCGCGGTGACACCCCGGCGCGTGTCGAAGATCGCGCGCGCGCCCGAGAAAGTCTCGCCCGGCGTGGCATCGAAGCACCGGCAACCAGCAACCTCGAAGCCCGCCAACGGGTGCAGAGTGCAGAGCGTGAGCGCTCTCAACAAAGCCTGGAAAAACAGGGCATCAACCAGCCCGCTAGCGCCCGCGAGCGCGCACAGGTCGCCGACCGCCAGCACAAGCCTGGCGCGCAGGCACCTTTGAAAACTCGCCAGCATCAGCCGTCGGAGCGTAATCAACAAGCACGCCAGCAAGTCCGCCAGCAACATGCTCGCGCCCAGGCGCCGCGCAACAATGCCTTGGCCGATGTGCGCAACCCTTCGCAGGCACGCATGGCAAGCAACCGTGGCCAGATCAGTCAACGTAGCGCCCGCCGCCCCAGTGCAGCACCCGCCGGCCATCAGATGCAACGACCCGTGCGCATGCAATCCAGCGGTGGCGGCCGTCGCCGCTGAGAGGAGAGTCAGTCATGAAAACGGCTAGTCGGATTGCGCTGGTGCTGCTCCTTTGCTGGACCTCCAGCAGTTACGCTCAGAAATACTTCCCAAGCGCGGAGGCGGCAGGCGAAGCGTTGGTGCAGGCCCTGGGTAGTGAAAAGGCCGATAGCCAACAGTTGGCAAACTTGCTCGGCAACGACTGGAACACTTATATCCCGACCAAGGACGTCGATCGTAAAGATGTGGATGCCTTTCTCTCGCTCTACAAGGAATCCCACCAGGTTCAGTCCGATAGCCAGAAGCGTGCACATCTGGTGGTCGGCAACACACCCTGGATTTTCCCAATTCCCATCAGACACAGTGCTGGCGGTTGGGCTTTCGACACCAAAGCAGGTGCCGAGGAAATCCGCCAGCGCCGCATCGGCCGCAACGAATTGGCGACCATTCAAGCAGCCCGTGCCTATCACGACGCGCAGATGGACTACGCCGAAATTGATCGCAATGGCGATGGGCTGCTCGAGTACGCGCAGAAGTTCATGAGTAGCGACGGGGCGTTCGACGGGCTGTACTGGCCGGAAGTGGACGGCGTCGAAGAAAGTCCACTCGGGCCGCTATTCGGTGATGCCGCCAAGCGTGATGACTGGCATGGCTATCACTATCGGATTCTCACCGCCCAAGGCCCTTCGGCACCAGGTGGCGCCTATGACTACAAGATCGGCGATCACATGACCCGCGGCTTTGCCGTGATCGCCTGGCCGGCGAACTACGCGGACACTGGCGTCATGAGTTTTATGATCAGCCACGACGGTGAATTGTTCGAGAAAGACCTCGGCCGTGACAGTGCCAAGCGCGCGGCTGCGATAACGCGTTTCGACCCCGACAGCAGTTGGAGCGAAATAAAGGATGAAGCGGCTGGGCGCTGAATTAGACAGTTCAATACTTGTCGCTCAGATGGCTCTGGCACTCATGAAAAAGCCCGCTTACGCGGGCTTTTTCATGCAGCTTGTCGGTGAAACTACACCTGATCAGAAGTCCAGGTTGGACACCGACAGGGCATTGCTTTCGATGAAGTCGCGGCGTGGTTCCACCGCATCACCCATCAGGGTGTTGAAGATCTGATCGGCAGCGATCGCGTCTTCGATGGTGACCTTGAGCATGCGGCGCACGGTTGGGTCCATGGTGGTTTCCCACAGCTGCTCCGGGTTCATCTCACCCAGACCTTTGTATCGCTGGATGGTGTGACGCTTGGCGGTTTCGTTCATCAGCCAGTCCAAGGCTTCCTTGAACTCGGTGACCGCCTTGCGACGTTCGCCACGCTGCACATACGCACCTTCGCCGAGCAGAGTGCTGAGCTTGCCACCCAGGTTGACCACGGTGCGGTAGTCGTTGCTGCCGAAGAAGTCGCGGTTGAAGGTGATGTAGCTGGCCAGACCGTGCGAAGTGATCTCCACCTCCGGCAGCCAGACATTGCGCTCTTTGTCTTCACGCAGGCTGGCTTTGTAGGCCAGGCCAGACTTCTGGCTGTTGTTCAGGCGCGCCTGGAACTTGGCCAACCAGTTTTCCATGTGCGCGTGATCGCCCAGCTGCTCAAGGGTGACTTCATCCAGGTAGATGAAGTGCTCGGTCAGCTCTTGTGGGTACAGGCGCGACAGACGCTTGAGGGTTTTCATCACACCGCGGAAATCGTTCACCAGGCTTTCCAGCTGTACGCCGGAAACCGCAGGTGCCGATTCGTCCAAGTGCAGGCTGGCGTCATCCAGGGCCGACTGCGTCATGTACTCTTCCATGGCGTCGTCGTCTTTGATGTATTGCTCTTGCTTGCCCTTCTTGACCTTGTACAGCGGCGGCTGAGCGATATAGATGTAGCCACGCTCGACCAGCTCCGGCAACTGACGGAAGAAGAAGGTCAGCAGCAGGGTACGGATGTGCGAACCGTCAACGTCAGCATCGGTCATGATGATGATGTTGTGATAGCGCAGCTTGTCGATGTTGTACTCTTCGCGGCCAATGCCGCAGCCCAGTGCGGTGATCAGCGTACCGACCTCCTGGGACGAGATCATCTTGTCGAAGCGTGCTTTCTCGACGTTAAGGATCTTACCCTTGAGCGGCAGGATCGCCTGGGTTCGACGGTTACGACCTTGCTTGGCCGAACCACCTGCCGAATCACCCTCCACCAGGTACAGTTCAGAGAGGGCAGGGTCCTTCTCTTGGCAGTCGGCCAATTTGCCCGGCAGGCCAGCGATATCCAATGCGCCTTTGCGACGGGTCATCTCGCGTGCCTTGCGCGCTGCTTCACGAGCGCGGGCAGCGTCGATCATCTTGCCGACCACCGCCTTGGCTTCGTTGGGGTTTTCCAACAGGAAATCGGCGAAGTACTTGTTCATCTCTTGTTCCACGGCGGTCTTCACCTCCGAGGAAACCAACTTGTCCTTGGTCTGCGAGCTGAACTTCGGATCTGGCACCTTGACCGAGATGATCGCAGTCAGACCTTCACGGGCGTCGTCACCGGTGGTCGCGACCTTGTTCTTCTTGGCCAAGCCTTCTTGCTCGATGTAAGCGTTCAGGCTGCGGGTCAGCGAAGAGCGGAAGCCCACCAGGTGAGTACCACCGTCGCGCTGCGGAATGTTGTTGGTGAAGCACAGCAGGTTTTCGTTGAAGCTGTCGTTCCACTGCAGGGCGACTTCGACACCGACACCATCGTCACGCTGGACATTGAAGTGGAAGACCTGCGTGTTCACCGGGGTCTTGTTGGTGTTGAGGTATTCAACAAACGCGCGCAGACCACCTTCGTATTTGAAGAACTCTTCTTTACCGCTGCGTTCATCCTTGAGCAGGATGCCAACACCAGAGTTGAGGAAGGACAGCTCGCGGATACGCTTGGCGAGGATGTCCCAGCTGAAGTGGATGTTCTTGAAAGTTTCAGCCGACGGCTTGAAGTGGATGTGGGTACCGGTGGTTTCACTTTCACCGACTACGGCCATAGGTGCCTGAGGCACACCATGCACGTAGGTCTGCTCCCAGATCTTGCCGCTGCGGCGAACAGTAAGGATCAGCTGCTCAGAGAGGGCGTTAACAACGGAAACACCAACCCCGTGCAGACCGCCAGAAACTTTGTAGGAGTTGTCATCGAACTTACCGCCTGCGTGCAGGACGGTCATGATGACCTCAGCCGCCGATACACCTTCTTCTTTGTGCACGTCGACCGGAATGCCGCGACCGTTGTCGCGAACACTGATGGATTCGTCTGGGTGGATGATGACGGTAATGTCATCGCAGTGACCGGCGAGGGCTTCGTCGATCGAGTTGTCGACCACTTCGAAGACCATGTGGTGCAGGCCGCTACCATCATCGGTGTCGCCAATGTACATGCCGGGACGTTTGCGTACGGCATCCAGCCCTTTCAGCACTTTAATGCTGGAGGAATCGTACGTTTGATTTTCGCTCATGCCTTCACTCCCGATGGTCGTGGGTCTGGGTGATACGGCCTTGTTCCACGTGGAACAAAGCAACTGGCGTTTCCGTCTGCCAGCCTTCCCTCAGTAATTCGTGATCTACACAGGTGATGAAAACCTGGCAGCGTAATTCTTCAAGCAAGCGGCATAATGCGCGGCGGTGCTGCTCGTCCAGTTCGGACGGCAAGTCATCCACGAGATAGATACAGAGACCGCGACGGGCTTGGCTGACCAAGTGGCCTTGGGCGATGCGCAATGCACACACCACAAGTTTTTGCTGCCCACGGGACAGGATATCCGCAGCGTTGTTTGCGCCAATACGAAGACGTAAATCAGCACGCTGAGGACCGGCCTGGGTATGGCCCATTTGCTGGTCACGGTGAAGAGAAGAGGCGAGTACTTCGTTGAGTTCCCGGTCCTTGTCCCAGCCGCGGTAATAGCTCAGGGTCAATCCATCCAGCTCGACCAGTTCGCTCAGGGTTCGCTCGAAGACGGGCTTCAAGGCCTTGATATAGTTGCGACGGTATTCATCTATCTCCGCGCTGGCCAGGCACAATTCCCGGTCCCAGGCGGCTTGCGAAGCAGCGTCAAGTGTACCATGCCGCAACCATGAGTTCCGCTGTCGCAGTGCCTTCTGCAGACGTTGCCAGGCCGCCATGAAGCGTGGTTCCACGTGGAACACACCCCAATCGAGGAACTGCCGCCGAATTTTCGGTGCGCCTTCGAGCAAGCGGAAGCTGTCTGGGTTGATCAACTGCAACGGCAGCAGCTCTGCCAATTGAGCAGCACTGCGGGCATTCTGCCCGTCAATGCGGATGGAGAACTCCCCCTGTCGCTCACGCGAAACACCTAGATTACTGGTACCACCTTCGGCCAACTGAACCTCGCCAAACACGGTGCAGGTTGGCTGCTCGTATTGGATAACAGGGTTCAGTCGAGTACTGCGGAAGGAGCGAGCCAGGCCCAATAGATAGACGGCTTCCAGAACACTGGTTTTGCCGCTACCGTTGGCGCCGTAAAGAATGTTGATGCGGGGGGAGGGAGAGAGGGTCACTGGGTGCAGGTTGCGCACCGCAGTGACCATGATGCGTCTTAGGGACATTATCTGCTACAGATTACAGACGCATCGGCATGACAACGTAAGACGAGTCGTCGTTGCCGGCTTCCTGCAGCAGGGCGCTGCTGTTGGAATCGGACAGAATCAGACGAACTTGCTCCGTAGTCATGACGCCCAGCACATCCAGCAGATAGCTGACGTTGAAGCCGATTTCCAGCGAGCTACCGTTGTAGTCGACGCTGATCTCTTCTTCGGCTTCTTCCTGCTCTGGGTTGTTGGCTTGAATCTTCAACTGGCCAGCAGCCAACTGCAGACGAATACCGCGGTACTTCTCGTTGGACAGGATCGCAGTCCGGCTGAACGCTTCGCGCAGGGCCTGACGATCACCGATGACCAGCTTGTCGCCACCCTTGGGCAGAACGCGCTCGTAGTCAGGGAACTTGCCGTCGACCAGTTTCGAGGTGAAGGTGAACTCGCCAGTGGTCGCACGAATGTGATGCTGGCCCAGGACGATGCTGACCATGCCTTCTGGATCGGTGAGCAGGCGCGCCAGTTCAAGGATACCTTTGCGTGGAACGATGACCTGGTGGCGCTCCGCCTGGCCGATCGCGGCTTGCATGGAGCACATGGCCAAACGGTGACCGTCGGTGGCAACCGCACGCAGGGTGTCGGTCGACACTTCCAGCAGCATGCCGTTCAGGTAGTAGCGTACATCCTGCTGGGCCATGGCGAAGCTAGTGCGCTCGATCAGACGACGCAACTTGCTTTGTTCCAGGTTGCAGGTCAGCGAGCCCGGGCCTTCTTCCACAGTCGGGAAGTCATTGGCCGGCAAGGTGGAGAGGGTGAAGCGGCTACGGCCAGCTTTGACCAGCAGCTTCTGCTCGTCCACTTTAATGTCGATCAGGACATCGCTCGGCAGGCTTTTGCAGATGTCCATCAGCTTACGCGCTGGGACAGTAATTTCGCCCGGCTCAGCCGGCTCTTCCAGTTGGACGCGGCCAACCAGCTCGACTTCCAGGTCGGTACCGGTCAACGACAGCTGCTGGCCTTGCAAGACCAGCAGGACGTTGGACAGGACCGGCAAGGTCTGGCGGCGCTCGACGACACCTGCGACCAGTTGCAGGGGTTTCAACAGGGCTTCGCGTTGAATGGTGAAATGCATGGTCTAGTCCCTTGCCTTCAAATAGCTGCGCCGACGGCCATCAGGTCGTCAGCGTGCGCAGCAGGTTCTTGTAGTCCTCGCGGATGTCCGCGTCGGATTCCTTCAATTCATTGATCTTGCGGCAGGCGTGCAGCACGGTGGTGTGGTCGCGGCCGCCAAACATGTCGCCGATTTCCGGCAGACTGTGGTTGGTCAGCTCCTTGGACAACGCCATGGCCACCTGACGCGGCCGAGCTACCGATCGCGAACGCCGCTTGGACAGCAGGTCGGAGATCTTGATCTTGTAGTACTCGGCCACGGTGCGCTGAATGTTATCCACACTCACCAGTTTGTCTTGCAGCGCCAGCAGATCCTTGAGCGACTCACGGATCAGCTCGATGGTGATGTCGCGCCCCATGAAGTGCGAGTGAGCGATGACACGCTTGAGCGCGCCTTCCAGCTCACGCACGTTGGAGCGGATACGCTGGGCGATAAAGAACGCCGCATCGTGAGGAAGTTCCACCTTGGCCTGGTCGGCCTTCTTCATCAGGATCGCTACGCGGGTTTCCAGCTCTGGCGGTTCGACGGCAACCGTCAGGCCCCAACCAAAGCGCGACTTCAGACGCTCTTCAAGGCCTTCGATCTCTTTTGGATAACGGTCGCTGGTAAGAATTACCTGCTGACCACCCTCGAGCAAGGCGTTGAAGGTGTGGAAAAACTCTTCCTGCGAGCGCTCTTTGCGGGCAAAGAACTGGATGTCATCGATCAGCAACGCATCCACCGAACGATAGAAGCGCTTGAACTCGTTGATCGCATTGAGCTGCAACGCCTTGACCATGTCGGCAACGAAGCGCTCCGAATGCAGGTAGACCACCTTGGCGTTCGGATTCTTCTTGAGCAGGTGGTTACCCACAGCATGCATCAAGTGCGTCTTACCCAGGCCCACGCCACCGTAGAGGAACAGCGGGTTGTAGCCATGCTTGGGGTTATCGGCAACCTGCCAGGCAGCTGCCCGAGCCAATTGGTTGGACTTACCTTCAACGAAGGTATCGAACGTGAAGGTTCTGTTGAGGTAGCTGGTGTGCTTGAGCGCACCTTCTACCTGCACGGTCCGTTGCTCAGTGCGCGCGGTCGCACTCGGGACCACTGGCGTATCGCCCATCGAGTCGAAACTGTCGCGCGACGACGGCTGTTCCACTTCGTTGGTCAAAAGCGGCTCGACCGCCTGCACAGCAACCGACTCATTCTGCGTGAGTACAGGCGCTGGCTGCTGGGGCTGAGCTTTGGCGGCGACCGCAGCACTGACCGGAGCATTGGGAGCGGCGCGCGGCGCAGAGCTGCGGCGGCTGCCTATTAATAAGGAAAGCGCTGGCGCCAGGCCATTGCCGTGTTCGCCCAGCAGCTCGAGCAGACGACCCAGGTATTTTTCATTGACCCAATCGAGGACGAAACGGTTGGGCGCATAAACGCGCAACTCGTCGCCTTCGGCTTCGACCTGTAGCGGACGGATCCAGGTGTTGAATTGCTGGGCAGGCAGTTCATCGCGCAGAAGCTCCACGCACTGCTGCCAAAGTTCCACTGACACGGATATCCCCTGAGTTGAAAGCCGGATGAGGCAAAAGCAAACCGCCATTGTACCGGGCGAGCGGTTACTTATCCACATGAGACAGCGACTTGAACCATGACAGAGCAGTCAAATGATGGCCAAAACGCCGTCACTGCCATGTGAATAAGCTCTGTGGATAACCGCACCCAAGGTCTATGCACAACCCTGGGCTCAAGCCTGTTGATAACTCTGCTGTGGATAACGACCACTTTAATCCACAGCTTGTCCGCATGCGCAGCACAGCCGGAGCACCGGTTGCGGACAAGGTTTCAAAACTCTGTACATGGCGTGAATCATGGCCTGTAGATGGTTATCCACAGATAGTGGCTTGCCTAAGATCTATAAGTTATTCAAAAAAGCTTTTTATATGTCTCTTTTATTTTTTCATGTTGTCCACTCTTTGAGATTCGATCAAGCCTGTCGATCCCTTCTTCTAGAAGCCAGCGAGATGTCAGGTAGAAGCCATGCCATCCATAAGGAAAGGTTGGTTGGAAATTGACCTATTGGCTTGCTTTCTCTAGAATCGCCGATCTCTTAAAACGGGGGCCATTCCGGCCCGTAGTCGACGAACCCAGGTAACACGCCATGAAACGTACTTTCCAACCAAGCACCATCAAGCGCGCGCGCACCCACGGCTTCCGTGCCCGTATGGCCACCAAGAACGGCCGCGCTGTTCTGTCGCGTCGTCGTGCCAAAGGCCGTAAGCGTCTGGCCGTTTGATTTTTCGGCACAGGTGGTGAGTCAGGACTTCAGTCGGGAAAAGCGACTGCTTACACCCCGGCATTTCAAAGCGGTCTTCGACTCGCCAACCGGCAAGGTTCCAGGTAAAAGCCTGCTAATCCTTGCCCGCGAGAACGGCCTCGATCACCCGCGCCTTGGCTTGGTGATCGGCAAGAAGAGCGTCAAGCTCGCCGTTCAACGCAATCGCCTCAAACGCTTGATGCGCGATTCCTTTCGTCTGAATCAGCAGAGTCTTGCTGGATTGGACATCGTGATCGTCGCGCGCAAGGGCTTGGGCGAAGTAGAAAACCCAGAATTGCACCAACACTTTGGCAAGCTCTGGAAGCGCCTCGCTCGTAATCGGCCCTCTCCAGCGGTTAATGCCGATTCTGCAGGGGTAGACAGTCACGATGCGTAAACTGGCCCTCGTCCCGATCCAGTTTTACCGTTACGCCATTAGTCCACTGATGGCCAGCCACTGTCGTTTCTACCCCAGCTGCTCCTGTTACGCCTACGAAGCCATAGAAAACCATGGCCTGTTGCGTGGTGGGTGGCTAGCCGTTCGTCGCCTGGGGCGTTGTCATCCGTGGAACGACGGCGGTTTCGATCCCGTCCCTCCCGCTCCTTCCTCCCGAACTTCTTCGATAGCCGAGTAATCATGGATATTAAACGCACGATCCTGATCGTCGCCCTGGCAATCGTGGCCTACGTGCTGGTCCTCAAATGGAACCAGGACTACGGTCAGGCTGCACTGCCGACTCAGCATACTGCTGCCAGCAACGCTGCCCCGGCCCTGCCCGATACCGTGCCGGCCGGCGGTAACAACGGCGCCAGCGCCGATGTGCCGAGCGCCAATGCTGAATCCAGCCCAGCCGAACTGGCTCCGGTTGCAGTCAGCAAGGACCTGATCCGGGTCAAGACCGACGTCCTTGAACTGGCTATCGATCCGGTCGGTGGTGACATCGTCCAGCTGAACCTGCCCAAGTACCCACGTCGCCAGGACCATCCGGACATTCCGTTCCAGCTGTTCGATAACGGTGGCGAGCGTGTTTACCTGGCCCAGAGTGGTCTGACTGGCGTTAATGGGCCGGATGCTCGTTCTTCCGGTCGTCCGCTGTACGCCGCTGAACAAAAGAGCTTCCAACTGGCCGATGGCCAGGAGCAGCTGGTCGTTGACCTGAAGTTCAGCGAGAACGGCGTCAACTACATCAAGCGCTTCAGCTTCAAGCGCGGTGAGTACGACCTGACCGTCAGCTACCTGATCGACAACCAAAGCGCTCAAGCCTGGTCGGGCAACATGTTCGCCCAGCTCAAGCGTGATGCCAGCTCCGATCCTTCGTCGAGCACGGCTACCGGTACCGCGACCTACCTGGGCGCTGCCCTGTGGACGCCTTCCGAGCCGTACAAGAAAGTGTCGATGAAAGACATCGACAAAGGCAGTTTGAAAGAAAATGTGTCCGGCGGCTGGGTTGCCTGGCTGCAACACTACTTCGTAACTGCCTGGATTCCTGCCAAGTCGGATAACAACGTTATCCAGACTCGTAAGGACAGCCAAGGCAACTACATCATCGGCTACACCGGCCCAGCGCTCAGCGTGCCTGCCGGCGGTAAAGTCGAAACCAGCGCCATGCTGTACGCAGGTCCGAAGATTCAGTCCAAGCTCAAAGAGTTGTCCCCAGGCCTGGAACTGACTGTCGACTATGGCTTCCTGTGGTTCATCGCTCAGCCGATCTTCTGGCTGCTGCAACATATCCACAGCATCCTGGGTAACTGGGGCTGGTCGATCATCGTCCTGACCATGCTCATCAAGGGCCTGTTCTTCCCGCTGTCGGCTGCCAGCTACCGCTCAATGGCGCGCATGCGTGCCGTTTCGCCAAAACTGGCCGCGCTGAAGGAACGCTTCGGTGACGATCGCCAGAAGATGTCCCAGGCGATGATGGAGCTGTACAAGAAAGAGAAGATCAATCCGCTGGGTGGCTGCTTGCCAATCCTGGTGCAGATGCCAGTGTTCCTGGCCCTGTACTGGGTACTGCTGGAAAGCGTAGAAATGCGCCAGGCCCCGTGGCTGCTGTGGATTACCGACCTGTCGATCAAGGATCCGTTCTTCATCCTGCCGATCATCATGGGCGCGACCATGTTCATCCAGCAGCGCCTGAACCCGACTCCGCCGGATCCGATGCAGGCCAAGGTGATGAAAATGATGCCAATCATCTTCACCTTCTTCTTCCTGTGGTTCCCAGCGGGTCTGGTGCTGTACTGGGTTGTGAACAACTGCTTGTCGATTTCGCAGCAGTGGTACATCACTCGTAGCATCGAAGCTGCGGCCAAGAAGGCTGCCGCTTGACGGGCTGCTAAGCTAGCCTGTGAATAAAAACGCCCCCTCGTGGGGCGTTTTTGCTATCTGTCTGTTGAATTTGTCGTAAGAGGCTTTCGAGCATGAACACTGTGCGTGAAACCATTGCCGCCATCGCTACCGCTCAGGGCCGCGGCGGGGTCGGCATCGTCCGCCTGTCTGGCCCCCTGGCGAGCCAGGCCGGGCAAGCTATTACCGGGCGCACTCTCACGCCCCGGCATGCTCACTACGGGCCGTTCCGCGATCAGGACGGGCTGGTACTGGATGAGGGCATCGTGCTGTTCTTCCCGGGGCCGAACTCGTTTACCGGTGAAGACGTCCTGGAACTACAAGGTCATGGCGGCCCGGTAGTGATGGACATGCTGCTGCAGCGCTGCCTGCAACTGGGCTGCCGCCTGGCGCGTCCTGGTGAATTCAGCGAGCGTGCATTCCTCAACGACAAACTCGACCTGGCCCAGGCCGAAGCGATCGCTGACCTGATCGAGGCCAGTTCGACCCAGGCCGCACGCAATGCCTTGCGTTCGTTGCAGGGCGAATTCTCCAAGCGCGTTCACTCGCTGACCGAGGCACTGATCGCGCTGCGGATCTACGTCGAAGCTGCGATCGACTTCCCTGAGGAAGAAATCGACTTTCTCGCCGACGGCCATGTGCTGTCGATGCTCGATGCAGTGCGCACCGAGTTGTCCACAGTGCAGAAGGAAGCTGGCCAGGGCGCGCTGCTGCGTGACGGTATGAACGTGGTGATTGCCGGACGGCCCAATGCGGGCAAGTCGAGCCTGCTCAACCGCCTGGCTGGGCGTGAGGCGGCCATCGTCACCGATATCGCCGGCACTACCCGGGATATCTTGCGGGAACATATCCACATCGACGGCATGCCGTTGCACGTGGTCGATACCGCAGGGCTGCGTGACACAGACGACCATGTGGAAAAGATCGGCGTGGAACGTGCGCTCAAAGCGATCAGCGAGGCTGACCGGGTGTTGCTGGTTGTGGATAGCACGGCGCCTGAAGCAAGCGATCCCTTCGCCTTGTGGCCAGAGTTTCTCGATCCGCGCCCAGATCCTGGCAAAGTCACCTTGATTCGTAACAAGGCAGACCTGAGCGGGGAAGCGGTGGCCATGGAGCAATGTGACGATGGCCATGTGACCGTTACCCTCAGCGCCAAGGGCGATGACAGCGGCTTGCTGCTGCTGCGCGATCACCTGAAAGCATGCATGGGTTATGAACAGACCTCAGAGAGCAGCTTCAGCGCCCGTCGACGCCACCTGGAGGCCTTGAACCAGGCTAGCGCGCACCTTGAGCATGGTCGTGACCAGCTGACCCTGGCCGGCGCTGGAGAGCTGTTGGCGGAAGATCTGCGTCAAGCTCAGCAGGCGCTGGGAGAGATTACCGGCGCGTTCAGTTCCGATGATCTGCTGGGGCGTATCTTCTCAAGCTTCTGCATCGGCAAGTAATCCACAACCGCTCCCCTCCAGTTACCGCCGATCCGCAAGGTAGTACCTGTGGGAGCGGGTTCACCCCGCGAAGAACACACCCCGATGAATAGCGAGGGCTGCGCTTTCGTCGGTGGATAAACCGCTCCTCCACAGCCAACCCCCATCTATTTTCCAATTTCCTTTGAAGACCCACGCCTTTGATTTCATCAACAGGTGCGTTTTCGTTCGTCTAAGCCCTGTGGAAAACTCGCCTTCAGCTCAGTTGATAAACCCCCTTCAGAGCTGAGGACAAATCCACCTGTGGGTAAATAGGCATTTCATCCACAGGCTAAATGAGCTTATCCATAGCCCTCATGGCCACTCAAGCACAGGGTTTAATTTCTCTGTACATACCATGAATATTGGTGTGTAGAGCTTTATCCACAGAAAAGGCGGTGCATAAGAATAAACATAAAAACAAAGCTTTTTTAATTTCTTCCTTTTTAATTTCTGTTATCCCCGTTCATCCACAGCCTGGTCAAAATTTGCTCAAAAGGTTTCTTTAGCAGGTAGGAAGTCCCTATACTTGTCGGCTTACCTTCTCTATTCGCAAAAACAGGCACGAGGTGCGTGGTGGATTTCCCTTCCCGTTTTGAAGTGATCGTCATCGGCGGCGGCCATGCCGGTACCGAGGCTGCGCTTGCGTCTGCACGCATGGGGGTAAAAACCCTGCTGCTGACCCATAACGTGGAAACCCTCGGTCACATGAGTTGCAACCCCGCTATTGGTGGGATCGGCAAGAGTCATCTGGTCAAAGAGATCGATGCGCTCGGCGGCGCCATGGCGTTGGCCACTGACAAGAGCGGCATTCAGTTCCGCGTGTTGAACAACCGCAAAGGCCCGGCCGTCCGTGCGACCCGTGCCCAGGCTGACCGCGCTATCTACAAGGCGGTGGTCCGTGAAATCCTGGAAAACCAACCGAACCTGTGGATATTCCAGCAGTCCTGCGACGACCTGATCGTCGAACAGGACCAGGTCAAGGGCGTGGTCACGCAAATGGGTCTGCGGTTCTTCGCCGACTCGGTGGTACTGACCACTGGCACCTTCCTTGCCGGACTTATTCACATTGGCTTGCAGAATTACACCGGCGGCCGCGCCGGTGATCCGCCTGCCATTGCCCTGGCCCACCGCATGCGTGAACTGCCGCTGCGCGTCGGCCGGCTGAAAACCGGTACGCCGCCGCGTATCGATGGCCGCTCTGTGGACTTCTCGGTGATGACCGAGCAGCCCGGCGATACGCCGATTCCGGTGATGTCGTTCATGGGCAATGCGCAGATGCACCCGCGCCAGGTCAGTTGCTGGATCACCCACACCAATGCCCGCACCCACGAAATCATTGCTTCGAACCTCGACCGTTCGCCGATGTATTCCGGGGTTATCGAAGGTGTTGGCCCGCGTTACTGCCCGTCGATCGAAGACAAGATCCATCGTTTCGCCGACAAGGAAAGCCATCAGGTGTTCATCGAGCCGGAAGGCCTGACCACCCATGAGCTGTACCCCAATGGCATTTCCACATCGCTGCCGTTCGACGTGCAGCTGGAGTTGGTCCGCTCGATCCGCGGCATGGAAAACGCCCACATCGTGCGCCCGGGCTATGCCATCGAGTACGACTACTTCGATCCGCGTGACCTGAAGTACAGCCTCGAAACCAAAGTGATTGGCGGCCTGTTCTTCGCCGGCCAGATCAACGGCACCACCGGCTACGAAGAAGCTGGCGCTCAAGGTCTGCTGGCCGGAACCAACGCCGCACTGCGTGCGCAGGGTCGGGAAAGCTGGTGCCCGCGTCGCGACGAGGCGTACATCGGCGTACTGGTCGACGACCTGATTACCCTGGGGACCCAGGAGCCGTACCGCATGTTCACGTCGCGCGCCGAGTACCGCTTGATCCTGCGTGAAGACAACGCCGACCTGCGTCTGACCGAGAAGGGCCGCGAGCTGGGCTTGATCGATGACCAGCGTTGGGCTGCGTTCTGCGCCAAGCGCGAAGGCATCGAGCGTGAAGAGCAGCGCCTGAAGTCGACTTGGGTTCGTCCCGGCACGCCGATGGGCCAAGCCGTTGTGGATAAGTTCGGTACGCCGCTGAGCCACGAATACAGCCTGCTCAACCTGCTGGCTCGCCCGGAAATCGACTATGCCGGCCTGATCGAGGCTACTGGCGGTGAGGCACTTGACCCGCAAGTGGCTGAGCAAGTCGAGATCAAGACCAAGTACGCCGGATACATCGACCGTCAACAGGATGAGATCGCTCGTCTGCGCGCCAGCGAAGACACCCGCCTGCCTGTGGATATCGACTACACGACGATCTCCGGCCTGTCCAAGGAGATCCAGGGCAAACTCGGCCAGACTCGCCCGGAGACCCTCGGCCAGGCTTCGCGCATCCCCGGCGTGACCCCGGCGGCGATTTCCCTGTTGCTGATTCATCTGAAAAAACGCGGCGCAGGCCGCGAATTGGAGCAAAGCGCTTGAGTTCCTTGGTCACCCCGCAACACGCAGAAGAGTTGTCCACAGGCGCGCGCCAACTCGGTGTCGAGTTGAGCCCACAGCAGCACGAGCAACTGCTGGGCTACCTGGCCCTGTTGATCAAATGGAACAAGGCCTACAACCTGACCGCAGTGCGCGACCCGAACGAAATGGTCTCGCGGCATCTGCTCGACAGCCTCAGCGTCATGCCGTTTATCCACAGCGACACGCAAAGTTGGCTGGATGTCGGCAGCGGCGGTGGCATGCCGGGGATTCCTTTGGCTATCCTGCACCCGCACAAGCAAGTGACGCTGCTCGACAGCAATGGCAAGAAAACCCGCTTCCTCACCCAGGTGAAGATGGAGCTGAAACTGGACAACCTGCAGGTTATCCACAGCCGGGTCGAAGAGTATCAACCGGCGCAGCCGTTCAGCGGGATCATCTCGCGGGCATTCAGCAGCATGGAGAACTTCACCGGCTGGACTCGCCACCTGGGCGACACGCGGACGCTTTGGCTTGCAATGAAAGGGCTGCATCCTGCCGACGAACTGGTAGCATTGCCCGCAGACTTCACAGTGGAAAGCGAGCAGGCCCTGACCGTTCCGGGTTGCCAGGGCCAGCGCCATCTGCTGATACTGCGCCGCAAGGCATGACTGGGATTACACGCAACAATGGCTAAGGTATTCGCAATCGCGAACCAGAAAGGTGGTGTGGGCAAGACCACCACCTGTATCAATCTCGCCGCATCGCTGGCTGCGACCAAGCGCCGTGTGCTGCTGATCGACCTCGATCCGCAGGGCAACGCGACCATGGGCAGCGGGGTGGACAAGCACGAGCTCGAGCATTCGGTCTACGACCTGCTCATCGGCGAATGCGACCTGGCCCAGGCGATGCACTACTCCGAGCACGGCGGTTTCCAACTGCTGCCGGCCAACCGCGACCTCACCGCCGCGGAAGTGGTGCTGCTGGAGATGCAGGTCAAGGAGAGCCGTCTGCGCAATGCGCTGGCGCCTATCCGCGAGAATTACGACTACATCCTCATCGACTGCCCACCGTCGCTGTCGATGCTCACCCTCAACGCCCTGGTCGCTTCCGATGGCGTGATTATCCCGATGCAGTGCGAGTACTACGCACTCGAAGGTCTCAGCGACCTTGTGGATAACATCAAGCGCATCGCAGCCCGGCTGAACCCGGCGCTGAAGATCGAAGGCCTGCTGCGGACCATGTACGATCCGCGCCTGAGCCTGAACAACGATGTTTCGGCGCAGCTCAAAGAGCACTTCGGCGAGCAGCTGTACGATACGGTGATCCCGCGCAACATTCGCCTGGCCGAGGCGCCAAGCTTTGGCATGCCGGCCCTGGCCTACGACAAGCAATCGCGTGGCGCACTGGCCTATCTGGCCCTGGCCGGGGAACTGGTACGCCGCCAACGCCGTCAATCACGCACTGCACAAACAACTTAAGGAATCCGCATGGCCGTTAAGAAACGGGGTCTCGGACGTGGGTTGGATGCACTGCTCAGTGGTCCTTCCGTCAGCTCGCTCGAGGAGCAGGCTGTCAAGATCGACCAGAAAGAACTGCAACACCTGCCGGTCGAGCTGATCCAGCGTGGCAAGTACCAGCCACGCCGGGACATGGACCCGGAGGCGCTGGAAGAACTGGCTGCCTCGATTCGCACCCAAGGCGTCATGCAGCCGATCGTGGTTCGGCCGATCGGTGACCAGCGCTACGAGATCATCGCCGGCGAACGCCGCTGGCGCGCCACTCAACTGGCGGGCCTGGACACCATCCCGGCCATGGTCCGTGATGTACCCGATGAAGCCGCCATCGCCATGGCGCTGATCGAGAACATCCAACGTGAGGATCTCAACCCGCTGGAAGAGGCGATTGCCCTGCAACGCCTGCAGCAGGAATTCGAACTGACCCAGCAGCAAGTAGCAGACGCCGTCGGCAAGTCGCGGGTGACCGTGGCCAACCTGCTGCGCTTGATCTCGCTGCCGGAGGCAATCAAGACCATGCTCGCCCACGGCGACCTGGAGATGGGCCACGCTCGCGCCTTGCTGGGCCTGGAAGAAGATCGGCAGGAAGAAGGGGCGCGTCATGTTGTCGCACGTGGGCTCACTGTGCGCCAAACCGAGGCACTGGTGCGCCAGTGGCTGAGCGGCAAACCTGATCCGGTCGAACCGAGCAAACCTGATCCGGATATCGCTCGCCTCGAACAGCGTCTGGCAGAGCGCCTGGGCTCGGCGGTGCAGATCCGCCATGGCAACAAGGGCAAAGGTCAGTTGGTGATTCGCTATAACTCGCTCGACGAGTTGCAAGGCGTGCTTGCTCACATCCGCTGAAACAATTCCCGTTGTAGCGCGCAGTCGGAAATCACTACCCAATAGTTGAATAGGGGTTAATCCCCCCCTATACTCTGCGCGCATTTTGTCGGCACAAATTATGCCAAGTCGTTGCTGACTTGATGGTCGACTTTCCAGGAGTAGATGCGATGGAAATCCGCACGCCAAACCGCCTGCCTTTCCATCGCTGGGCAGTTTTTCCAGTACTGCTGACGCAATGTGTCGTAGTCCTGCTGGCAACTTTGGTGTTGTGGCAGTGGAAAGGAGCAGTCAGTGGATATTCAGGCCTCTGTGGAGGGCTGATTGCCTGGCTGCCGAATGTGTATTTCGCCTGGAAGGCTTTTCGCTTTAGCGGAGCCCGGGCAGCGCAGGCCATCGTCAAGTCGTTCTACGCAGGCGAGGCAGGCAAATTGATTTTGACGGCAGTGCTGTTTGCACTGACCTTCGCAGGAGTGAAGCCATTGGCGCCGTTAGCAGTATTCGGCGTCTTCGTGCTGACCCAATTGGTCAGCTGGTTCGCGCCCCTGCTAATGAATAAAAGACTTTCGAGACCTAAGGGCGTTTGAGGCAACCATGGCAGCAGAAACCGCTTCGGGCTATATCCAGCACCACTTGCAGAACCTGACCTACGGTCAACTACCAGACGGCAGCTGGGGCTTGGCCCATTCGGCTGCAGAAGCCAAGGCAATGGGCTTCTGGGCCTTCCACCTGGATACCCTGGGCTGGTCGGTTGCGCTGGGTCTGATCTTCCTCTTCATCTTCCGCATGGCGGCCAAGAAGGCCACTTCCGGCCAACCTGGCGGCCTGCAGAACTTCGTCGAGGTGATGGTCGATTTCGTCCACGGCAGCGTCAAGGACTCGTTCCACGGCCGTAGCCCGGTCATCGCCCCGCTGGCCCTGACCATCTTCGTCTGGGTGTTCCTGATGAACGCCATCGACTTGATCCCGGTCGACTGGATCCCGGTGCTGGCTGCCAAGATCTCGGGTGATCCGCACATTGCGTTCCGCGCTGTGCCTACCACCGACCCGAACGCCACCCTGGGCATGGCCTTCTCGGTGTTCGCGCTGATCATCTTCTACAGCATCAAGGTCAAGGGCATCGGCGGCTTCATCGGCGAGCTGACCCTGCACCCGTTCGGCAGCAAGAACATCTTCGTTCAAGCCCTGCTGATCCCGGTGAACTTCCTGCTTGAATTCGTCACCCTGATCGCCAAGCCGATCTCGCTGGCACTGCGTCTGTTCGGCAACATGTATGCCGGCGAACTGGTGTTCATCCTGATCGCGGTAATGTTCGGCAGCGGCCTGCTCTGGCTCAGCGGCCTGGGTGTGGTGCTGCAATGGGCGTGGGCTGTGTTCCACATCCTGATCATCACCCTGCAAGCCTTCATCTTCATGATGCTTACCATCGTCTACCTGTCGATGGCTCACGAAGATAACCATTAAGACCGCCTGGCGTGTCTGATAGCCTTCCCTGCCCGTTTGGGGGGAGGGCTGTAAAAAGTCCGCAAGGGCAGTTGTACCAAACGATTTGTTTTACCGCTTCAAACTAAAAACCTAACCAATACGACGTAAAAGTCGGGAGGAAAGATGGAAACTGTAGTTGGTCTTACCGCTATCGCTGTTGCTCTGCTGATCGGTCTGGGCGCACTGGGCACCGCCATTGGTTTCGGCCTGCTGGGCGGCAAGTTCCTGGAAGGCGCTGCTCGTCAGCCTGAGATGGTTCCGATGCTGCAGGTCAAAATGTTCATCGTTGCCGGTCTGCTCGACGCCGTAACCATGATCGGTGTTGGTATTGCTCTGTTCTTCACCTTCGCAAACCCGTTCGTTGGTCAAATCGCCGGCTAATCACTCGTACCCACGAGTTGATTGCTGTGATGAACAAAGACCGAGCGAGGTGTTGGCGTGAACATTAATGCAACCCTGATTGGCCAATCCGTTGCTTTCCTGATTTTTGTCGTCTTCTGCATGAAGTACGTATGGCCTCCGGTCATCACTGCCCTGCAAGAGCGTCAAAAGAAGATTGCTGATGGCTTGGACGCTGCCAACCGCGCAGCTCGCGACCTGGAGCTGGCCCAAGAGAAAGCGGGTCAGCAACTGCGTGAAGCTAAAGCACAGGCAGCCGAAATCATTGAGCAAGCCAAGAAACGCGCTGCTCAGCTTGTCGAGGAAGCCCGTGATCAGGCCCGCGTCGAAGCTGACCGTGTGAAGGCTCAGGCTCAGGCCGAGATCGAACAGGAACTGAACAGCGTCAAAGACGCCCTGCGTGCCCAACTGGGTGCCCTGGCTGTTGGCGGAGCTGAAAAGATCCTTGGCGCCACAATCGATCAAAACGCGCATGCGGAGCTGGTTAACAAACTGGCCGCTGAAATTTAAGCGAGGGCGATCATGGCAGAACTGACCACGTTGGCCCGACCTTACGCTAAGGCTGCCTTTGAGCACGCCCAGGCCCATCAGCAACTGGCCAATTGGTCAGCCATGCTCGGCCTGGCTGCTGCTGTGTCGCAAGACGACACCATGCAGCGCCTGCTCAAGGCCCCGCGACTGACGAGCGCACAAAAGGCCGCCACTTTCATTGAAGTGTGCGGTGACAAGTTCGATGCACAGGCACAGAATTTCATTCATGTTGCCGCGGAAAATGGCCGTCTCCTGCTCCTGCCGGAGATTGCCGACCTGTTCGAGCTGTACAAGGCCGAACTGGAAAAATCCGTGGACGTGGAAGTCACCAGTGCTTTTGCGTTGAACCAAGAACAGCAAGACAAACTCGCCAAGGTTCTCAGTGCACGGCTCGGCCAGGAAGTTCGCCTGCACGCGTCGGAGGATGCCAGCCTGATCGGCGGCGTCCTCATCCGCGCAGGCGACCTGGTAATCGATGGCTCGGTTCGCGGCAAGATCGCGAAACTGGCCGAAGCATTGAAATCTTGAGTTTGAAGGGGCAGCAGAGCAATGCAGCAACTCAATCCTTCCGAAATTAGTGAAATCATCAAGGGCCGCATCGATAACCTCGATGTAGCCTCTCAAGCCCGCAACGAAGGTACCGTCGTCAGCGTTTCTGACGGTATCGTGCGGATTCACGGTCTGGCCGACGTTATGTACGGCGAAATGATCGAGTTTCCGGGTGGCGTGTACGGCATGGCCCTGAACCTGGAGCAAGACTCCGTAGGTGCAGTGATCCTGGGTGCCTATGACACCCTCGCCGAAGGCATGAGCGCCAAGTGCACCGGCCGCATCCTGGAAGTTCCAGTTGGTAAGGAACTGCTGGGTCGCGTCGTTGACGCACTGGGCAACCCAATCGATGGCAAAGGCCCGCTGGGCAACACCGAGACCGACGCGGTCGAGAAAGTTGCTCCAGGCGTGATCTGGCGTAAGTCGGTAGACCAGCCTGTACAGACTGGCTACAAATCCGTCGACGCCATGATCCCTGTCGGCCGTGGCCAGCGTGAGCTGATCATCGGTGACCGTCAGATCGGCAAGACCGCCATGGCCATCGACGCCATCATCAACCAGAAAGACTCCGGTATTTTCTGCGTTTATGTTGCTGTCGGCCAGAAGCGTTCCACCGTTGCCAACATCGTTCGCAAGCTGGAAGAAAACGACGCACTGAAAAACACCATCGTGGTGGTTGCCAGCGCCTCGGAATCCGCCGCACTGCAATTCCTGGCGCCATACGCCGGTTGCACCATGGGCGAGTTCTTCCGTGACCGCGGTGAAGACGCGCTGATCGTTTACGATGACCTGTCCAAGCAGGCTGTTGCCTACCGTCAGATCTCCCTGCTGCTGCGCCGTCCACCAGGACGTGAAGCGTACCCAGGCGACGTGTTCTATCTCCACTCCCGTCTGCTGGAGCGTGCATCGCGCGTTTCCGAAGAGTACGTCGAGAAGTTCACCAACGGTGCTGTGACTGGCAAAACCGGTTCCCTGACCGCGCTGCCGATCATCGAAACCCAGGCTGGCGACGTTTCCGCGTTCGTTCCGACCAACGTGATCTCGATCACCGACGGTCAGATCTTCCTGGAATCGGCCATGTTCAACTCGGGCATCCGCCCTGCAGTGAACGCCGGTGTTTCGGTATCCCGCGTAGGTGGTGCCGCTCAGACCAAGATCATCAAGAAGCTGTCCGGTGGTATCCGTACCGCTCTGGCTCAGTACCGTGAGCTGGCTGCATTCGCCCAGTTCGCTTCCGATCTGGACGAAGCGACCCGCAAGCAGCTGGAGCATGGTCAGCGCGTTACCGAGCTGATGAAGCAGAAGCAGTACGCGCCGATGTCCATCGCGGACATGGCCCTGTCGCTGTATGCCGCTGAGCGTGGCTTCCTGACTGACGTAGAAGTCTCCAAGATCGGCAGCTTCGAGCAAGCACTGATCGCCTTCTTCAACCGTGATCACGCTGAACTGATGGCGAAGATCAACGTGAAGGGTGACTTCAACGACGAAATCGACGCAGGCCTGAAAGCCGGCATCGAGAAGTTCAAGGCCACCCAGACCTGGTAAGCCGCAGCGGGGGCCCAGGCCCCCGCTTGCTAACCTGATAGGTGATACATGGCAGGCGCAAAAGAGATTCGCAGTAAGATTGCGAGCATCAAAAGCACGCAAAAAATTACCAGCGCCATGGAGAAAGTGGCGGTAAGCAAGATGCGCAAGGCACAAATGCGCATGGCTGCTAGCCGTCCTTACGCGGAGCGTATCCGCCAGGTGATCGGTCATCTGGCCAACGCCAACCCGGAATACCGCCACCCATTCATGATCGAGCGCCCTGTAAAGCGCACCGGTTATATCGTGGTGAGCAGTGACCGTGGTCTGTGCGGTGGCTTGAACACCAACCTGTTCAAGGCCCTGGTCAAGGACATGAACGCAAACCGCGAACAGGGCGTGGAAATCGACCTGTGCGTGATCGGCAGCAAGGGTGCAACTTTCTTCCGCATCTTTGGCGGCAACGTCGTAGCAGCGATCAGCCACTTGGGCGAAGAGCCATCGATCAACGATCTGATCGGCTCTGTCAAAGTGATGCTGGACGCCTACCTGGATGGCCGTATCGATCGCCTTTCGGTGGTTTCGAACAAGTTCATCAACACCATGACCCAAAAACCGACGGTCGAGCAATTGGTACCGTTGGTGGCAACCCCGGATCAGGATCTCAAGCATCACTGGGATTACCTGTACGAACCCGACGCAAAAGAGCTGCTGGACGGCTTGATGGTGCGTTACGTGGAGTCGCAGGTATACCAGGCGGTGGTCGAGAACAACGCTGCTGAACAAGCGGCCCGGATGATCGCCATGAAGAACGCCACAGACAACGCCGGTGATTTGATCAAAGAGCTTCAGTTGATCTACAACAAGGCGCGTCAGGCTGCGATCACCCAGGAGATCTCGGAAATCGTCGGCGGCGCTGCCGCGGTTTAACGGTTCAAAAATTCAGAGGATCCAGCTATGAGTAGCGGACGTATCGTTCAAATCATCGGCGCCGTCATCGACGTGGAATTCCCACGTGACGTCGTGCCGAGTGTATACAACGCGCTGAAAGTACAAGGCGCGGAAACCACCCTCGAAGTTCAGCAGCAGCTGGGCGACGGCGTGGTTCGTACCATTGCGATGGGCTCCACCGAAGGCCTGAAGCGCGGTCTGGAAGTCGTTGACTCCGGCGCTGCCATTTCCGTTCCTGTTGGTAAGGCCACTCTGGGCCGTATCATGGACGTACTGGGCAACCCAATCGACGAAGCCGGCCCGATCGGCGAGGAAGAGCGTCGCGGTATCCACCAGCCAGCGCCTTCGTTCGCTGACCAGGCAGGCGGCAACGACCTGCTGGAAACCGGCATCAAGGTTATCGACCTGGTTTGCCCGTTCGCCAAGGGTGGTAAGGTTGGTCTGTTCGGTGGTGCCGGTGTCGGCAAGACCGTAAACATGATGGAACTGATCCGTAACATCGCCATGGAACACAGCGGTTACTCCGTGTTCGCTGGTGTGGGTGAGCGTACTCGTGAGGGTAACGACTTCTACCACGAGATGAAGGACTCCAACGTTCTCGACAAAGTAGCCTTGGTCTACGGTCAGATGAACGAGCCACCAGGAAACCGTCTGCGCGTAGCGCTGACCGGCCTGACCATGGCTGAGAAGTTCCGTGACGAAGGTAACGACGTTCTGCTGTTCGTCGACAACATCTATCGTTACACCCTGGCCGGTACCGAAGTATCCGCACTGCTGGGCCGTATGCCTTCGGCAGTAGGTTACCAGCCGACCCTGGCTGAAGAGATGGGCGTTCTGCAAGAGCGCATCACCTCCACCAAGGAAGGTTCGATCACCTCCGTCCAGGCCGTATACGTACCTGCGGACGACCTGACCGACCCGTCGCCAGCGACCACCTTCGCCCACTTGGACGCCACCGTCGTTCTGTCCCGTGACATCGCCTCCCTGGGTATCTACCCAGCGGTCGACCCACTGGACTCGACTTCGCGTCAGCTGGACCCGAACGTGATCGGCAACGAGCACTACGACACCGCTCGTGGCGTTCAGTATGTTCTGCAGCGCTACAAAGAGCTGAAGGACATCATCGCGATCCTGGGTATGGACGAACTGTCCGAGACCGACAAGCAACTGGTAGCCCGCGCTCGTAAGATCCAGCGCTTCCTGTCGCAGCCGTTCTTCGTGGCCGAAGTCTTCACCGGTTCGCCAGGCAAGTACGTTTCCCTGAAAGACACCATCGCTGGCTTCAGCGGCATCCTCAAAGGTGACTACGACCACCTGCCAGAACAAGCGTTCTACATGGTCGGCAGCATCGACGAAGCGATCGAGAAAGCCAAGAAACTGTAATTCCTGCGCCCCGCAAGGGGCGCTATCAGGTTGAGGCAAGCAGATGGCTATGACAGTCCATTGCGATATCGTCAGCGCGGAAGGAGAGATTTTCTCCGGCCTGGTCGAGATGGTAGTTGCGCACGGTAACCTGGGTGATCTTGGTATCGCTCCAGGCCACGCGCCGCTGATCACCAATCTCAAGCCTGGTCCGATCACGCTGACCAAGCAGGGTGGCGCCCAAGAGGTGTTCTACATCTCTGGTGGTTTCCTCGAGGTTCAGCCGAACATGGTCAAGGTGCTTGCCGATACCGTGCAACGTGCTGCTGACCTGGACGAGGCTCAGGCTCAGGAAGCCCTCAAGGCTGCTGAGAACGCCCTGCACAGCAAAAGCGCTGATTTCGACTACGGCGCCGCTGCCGCACGTCTGGCCGAGGCCGCAGCTCAGCTGCGTACCGTCCAGCAAATGCGCAGAGGCAAGTAATCCGGCCCCGGCCAGATCACTGCTGTTGCGATTGAGTAAAAGGGTAGCCTCGGCTACCCTTTTTCTTTTTCCGAATTTCCCTCATCGGTCACATTGCTGACCGCCCAGGATTGGTAGCCAGTCAATGTCCCTCGATATCGTTATTCTCGCCGCCGGCCAAGGCACCCGCATGCGTTCGGCATTGCCCAAGGTGCTGCATCCGGTGGCTGGCAACTCCATGCTCGGTCACGTTATCCACAGCGCGCGCCAGCTGAAGCCTAGCGGTATCCATGTGGTCATTGGCCATGGTGCCGAGCTGGTGCGCGAGCGGTTAGCCGCGGATGACCTGAACTTCGTCCTGCAAGACAAGCAGCTGGGCACCGGCCACGCCGTCGCCCAGGCGATTCCAGCACTCACCGCCGACACCGTGCTGGTGCTGTACGGCGACGTGCCGCTGATTGAAGTAGAAACCCTGCAGCGCTTGCTGGCCAAGGCCAACCAGCAGCAGTTGGGCCTGCTCACCGTCAATCTTGAAGATCCGACCGGCTACGGCCGCATCGTGCGTGATGCCCAGGGCCAGGTCGCGGCAATCGTCGAGCACAAGGACGCCAGCGACGCGCAGAAAGCGATCAAGGAAGGCAACACCGGCATCCTCGCCATGCCCGCCGCGCGCCTGGCCGACTGGATGGGGCGGCTGTCCAACAACAACGCCCAGGGTGAGTACTACCTCACCGACGTGATCGCCATGGCCGTTGCCGATGGCCTGGTGGTCGCCACCGAACAGCCGCATGATCCGATGGAAGTGCAGGGCGCCAATGATCGCCGGCAGCTGTCTGAGCTTGAGCGTCACTACCAGCTGCGCGAGGGCCGTCGGTTGATGGCCCAGGGCGTAACCCTGCGCGATCCAGCGCGCTTCGATGTCCGTGGTGAGGTGACCGTTGGTCGCGATGTGCTGATCGACGTTAACGTGATTCTCGAAGGCAAGGTGGTGATCGAGGATGACGTACAGATCGGTCCGAACTGCGTCATCAAGGACAGCACCCTGCGCAAAGGCGCAGTAGTCAAAGCCAACAGCCACCTTGATGGTGCGGTGTTGGGCGAGGGCAGCGATGCTGGCCCGTTCGCGCGCCTGCGTCCGGGTAGCGTGCTGGATGCCAAGGCCCATGTGGGTAACTTCGTCGAGCTGAAGAATGCCCACTTGGGCGAGGGCGCCAAGGCCGGTCACCTGACTTACCTGGGTGACGCCGAGGTCGGCGCCCGCACCAACATCGGTGCCGGCACCATTACCTGCAACTATGATGGCGCCAACAAGTTCAAGACAGTGATGGGCGAGGATGTGTTCATCGGCTCGAACAACTCGCTGGTAGCCCCTGTTGAAATCAAGGACGGCGCTACTACGGCGGCGGGTTCTACCATCACCCAGACCGTTGAAGACAAGCAATTGGCCGTGGGCCGTGCGCGCCAACGCAACATTGAAGGCTGGAAACGTCCAGAGAAGATCAAGAAGAGCTGATTGCTTCACCGAGGGTTATCCACAGACCCTATCGCGGGGCAAGCCCGCTCCCACGTTGGACTCCACATCCGGAGCTAGGCGTGGGAGCGGGCTTGCCCCGCGATTTTTTTATCCACAGAGCTATTTAGGCATTGACGAAGCCTTCGTCTTAGGTTTTGATTGCAATCATTATCTTTCGAATCGAAACTTAACCTGTCATGTCGAAACGAAACACGCCCCAGCGCCGTCACAATATCCTGGCCTTGCTCACCGAGCAGGGTGAAGTGAGTGTGGATAACTTGGCCAAGCGTTTCGAAACTTCGGAAGTGACCATCCGCAAAGACCTCGCTGCGCTTGAAGCCAACGGCCTGCTACTGCGCCGTTATGGCGGCGCTGTCCCGGTGCCCCAGGAGTTGCTCGGCGAAGCCGTGCAGCCGGTGTCGCGCTACAAGCAAGCGATCGCCCGCGCCGCCGTTGCCCGGATTCGCGAACATGCGCGGATCATCATCGACAGTGGCAGCACCACCGCCGCCATGATCCCTGAACTGGGCCGCCAGCCGGGTCTGGTAGTAATGACCAACTCGTTGAACGTCGCCCGTGCCATCAGCGAGCTCGAACATGAGCCAGTACTGTTGATGACGGGCGGCACCTGGGACCCGCACTCCGAGTCGTTCCAGGGCCAGGTCGCCGAGCAGGTACTACGCTCATACGATTTCGACCAGCTGTTCATCGGTGCCGATGGCATCGACCTCGAACGTGGCACCACCACCTTCAATGAATTGCTCGGCCTGAGCCGGGTGATGGCGGAGGTGGCCCGCGAAGTGATCGTGATGGTCGAGTCAGACAAGGTCGGGCGCAAGATTCCCAACCTTGAGCTGCCGTGGAGCAGCATCAACACCCTGATTACAGATGACCGCCTGCCAGCAGCGGCACGCGAAGAATTCAAAGCCCGCGGCATTAACCTGATCTGCGCCGCGATCAGCCAGGAGCATTAATTATGTGTGGAATCGTCGGTGCCGTAGCCGAGCGCAACATTACTACCATCCTGATCGAAGGCCTCAAGCGCCTGGAATACCGTGGCTATGACAGCGCAGGGCTGGCCGTCTACACCCAAGACGGTACCCTTGAGCGTCGTCGCCGGATCGGCAAGGTCAGCGAATTGGAAGCCGCTGTTGCCGCCGAGCCGCTGGCGGGCCAACTGGGCATCGCCCACACCCGCTGGGCTACCCACGGTGCACCTACCGAGACCAATGCTCACCCGCATTTCTCCGGCCACGAAGTGGCAGTGGTGCACAACGGCATCATCGAAAACCACGAAGCCCTGCGTGAAGAGCTCAAAGCTCTGGGCTACTCGTTTGTTTCGCAAACCGACACCGAAGTGATCGTCCACCTGATTCACCACACCCTCAAGAGCACGCCAGATCTGGCCGACGCCCTCAAGGTAGCGGTCAAACGCCTGCACGGCGCCTATGGCTTGGCGCTGATCAGCGTCAAGCAGCCAGACCGCCTGGTTGCAGCGCGTAGCGGTAGCCCGCTGGTAATCGGCCTGGGCCATGGGGAAAACTTCCTCGCTTCCGACCAGTTGGCCCTGCGCCAGGTCACCGACCGCTTCATGTACCTCGAAGAGGGCGATATCGCCGAGATCCGCCGTGACCAGATCAACATCTGGGATCAGGCTGGCAACAAAGTCCAGCGCGAGGCAGTGCAGTACCACGAAGGTGCCGAGGCGGCGGACAAGGGCGCTTATCGCCACTTCATGCTCAAAGAGATCCACGAGCAGCCAACCGTCGTTCAGCGCACCCTGGAAGGTCGCCTGGGCAGTGATCACGTGTTGGTTCAAGCATTTGGCCCACAGGCAGCCGAGCTGTTTGGCAAAGTGCGTAACGTGCAGATCGTCGCCTGCGGCACCAGCTACCACGCCGGTATGGTCGCCCGTTACTGGCTCGAAGGCCTGGCTGGCATTCCGTGCCAGGTCGAAGTGGCCAGCGAGTTCCGCTATCGCAAGGTAGTGGTGCAGCCAGACACCCTGTTCGTCTCGATTTCCCAGTCGGGTGAAACCGCCGATACCTTGGCGGCCCTGCGCAATG
This sequence comes from Pseudomonas sp. Je.1.5.c, assembly GCF_051129895.1. NCBI lineage: Bacteria > Pseudomonadati > Pseudomonadota > Gammaproteobacteria > Pseudomonadales > Pseudomonadaceae > Pseudomonas > Pseudomonas sp. Je.1.5.c. Next base: position 44,549 of record NZ_JBCPSP010000010.1, on the reverse strand, counting down.
CCAAGGAGCTGGGCTTCCTCGGCAGCCTGGCGATCTGCAACGTGGGCATCAGCTCGCTGGTTCGCGAATCCGATCTGACCCTGCTGACCCTGGCCGGCCCAGAAATCGGCGTGGCCTCGACCAAAGCCTTCACCACCCAGCTGGTCTCGCTGATGCTGCTGACCCTGGCATTGGGCCAGGTTCGCGGCACCCTGGAGGCAGGCGTCGAAGCTGAGTTGGTCGAAGAATTGCGTCGCTTGCCGACTCGCCTGGGTGAAGCCCTGGCCATGGACGGCACGGTCGAGAAGATCGCCGAGCTGTTTGCCGACAAGCACCACACCCTGTTCCTCGGCCGTGGCGCGCAGTACCCGGTGGCAATGGAAGGCGCGCTCAAGCTCAAGGAAATCTCCTACATCCACGCCGAAGCCTACCCGGCCGGCGAGCTCAAGCATGGCCCGCTGGCGCTGGTCGACAGCGACATGCCGGTGGTTACCGTGGCCCCGAACAACGAACTGCTGGAGAAGCTCAAGTCCAACCTGCAGGAAGTTCGTGCCCGCGGTGGCGAGCTGGTGGTGTTCGCTGACGAACAGTCGGGCATGAGCAATGGCGAAGGCACCCACGTGGTCAAGGTGCCGCACGTTAGCGATGCGCTGTCGCCGATTCTCTACACCATCCCGCTGCAACTGCTGTCGTACTACGTTGCGGTGCTCAAGGGCACCGACGTAGACCAGCCGCGTAACCTGGCTAAGTCGGTTACCGTGGAGTGATCTAGTGCACTGTGCAGTCTAGATTTGGCGGCCGTTGTGCCGCCCAGCGCGGGGCAAGCCTACTCCTACAAAAACGGCGCCTATCCAAAGAAAGCGTCACTCTGTGGGAGCGGGCTTGTCCCGCGATGGACTGCAACGCAGCCCTAATCCGGCATAGGTCAATCTTTTTCAACCGAAGCTGCCTTACCTTACCTCGTAACCAACTACGTGAAAGCCACCATGATCCACGTAAACCTTAGGGGGGATAGGGAAATCATGTTGGATTATAAATCGCTCAACTAAAAGATTTTATATGCGCAGCAAGTTCAGACAGGGCACTGTCATCAGCTCTGGCTGAATCATGCGAAGAAATATAACCTTCATACTTGTCAAAATACGTGTCTACGCATGAGCTGATTTTTCTAAATTTACTGTCCTCACCCGTCCCATGCATGGGGAATAACTTCGCGTGCAGGTGATCAACGCCATAGCCCTCCAAAATCATACCGGTTCTCGCCACGTTTGGCAGGGCGCGGTCAATCAACAGTGCGGTGTTCTTGGCTGCTAGCACCAGCTCGGAAATAACCAAGTCAGTTTGTTCAAATGCGTAACTACTATGGTGTGACTTGGGTATAACGACCGTGAATCCTGGCGTATTGGGGTAGATTGATAAAAACGATAAATGTTTTTCGTCCTCCCAGATAATATGGGATGGAGAAATCCCTTCGGCAATTTGGCAAAAAATACAGTTCATTACTGGGGGCCTTTCGTTAGTTGTAATAATATTCAGTTATAGAATGTTATGAAGTGCTTGTAGCATCCCATAACTTGATCGGTGGATTGAGAAAATCCAGCGGTAAACTCATTGCAAGGCGTTAGTTGGGAATGGTTTTCATTCCCTTATTCGAGCATGCGAGTCTTCTATTTTACTGTCAACGAAGTAGTGCGGGAGCAGTTAGTAATTAAAGCCTCGGTCGTTTAAGGGACGACAGGAGCTCTGTACCGTCAGGCTTCCATAGATATCTCTAACCTTCATGTGTAGGTGACTTTTTCCTTCACATATATAGGAAATATCTCACAGGCTTAATACGGCATAGATCAATATTTCCTATCCGAAGTTGAATTACCTTGTGTCCCTTGTTGAACATGGACGACAAGGTAATACCCAATGGAAAGAATCCTCGATATCCAGCCCCTTCCGGCAGATCACCTGACCCTCCACCTCAACGGCGTTGCCGTTGCCGCCGCTCCGGGTGAAACCGTACTCAGTGTCTTGAACGCCGTTGGCCTGCGCCAAGTGGCGCGTAATGATCATGGCCACGTCAGTGGCGCTTTCTGTGGCATGGGCGTTTGCCATTGCTGCCTGGTCGCCATTGATGGCCGAGCCAAACGCCGCGCCTGTCAGACAGTGGTTCGCGCTGGCATGCACATCGAAACCCAGTTCAACCGCATCTCGCCGGAGGAGCACTCATGAGCCTGCGTCCGGTGATCGTTGGTGGTGGTTCGGCAGGCATGGCGGCAGCTATCGAGCTGGCTGAGCATGGCGTCGCCAGCCTGCTGTTCGACGAAGCTTCGCGCCCAGGCGGGGTGGTCTATCGCGGTCCGCTGCGGGCGGGCGTCGACCTCGGCTATCTGGGGGCACGCTATGCCAAGGCGTTGAATACGCTGCACGAAGATTTCGCCCTGTGTGCCGAGCATATCGACCTGCGTCTGAACAGCCGCGTGGTTGGAGGCAATGAGCAGTGCTTGATGGTGCTCGATGGTGACGAGCACCTGCATGAAATCGACTATGCCCAACTGCTGCTGGCGGCCGGTTGTCATGAACGTAACGTGCCTTTCCCTGGCTGGACTTTACCCGGCGTGATGCTGCTCGGCGGCCTGCAGCTGCAGATCAAGAGTGGGGTGGTCAAGCCGCTGGGCAGTACTTTGATCGCCGGTACTGGGCCACTGCTGCCACTGGTGGCCTGCCAGTTGCACGCTGCCGGAGCCGAAGTTGCGGGGGTTTACGAAGCGTGCGCGTTCAACCGCATAGCGCGCGAGAGCCTGGCGCTGTTGAACAAGCCTCAGCTATTTCTCGACGGCCTGAGCATGCTGGCCTACATGAAGCTCAATGGAATTCCCATGCACTATGGCTGGGGCGTGGTCGCTGCCCAAGGCGACGGCGAGCTGAATGAGGTGAGCGTCGCGCCTTACACCCAGGACTGGCAGCCGGATTTGACTCGCCTGCAGCGGGAACGGGTGCAAACGCTCGCCGTCGGCTACGGCTTCATTCCCCGTACTCAGCTCAGCCAGCAACTGGGGCTGGCGCATGGTTTCAGCGACGACGGCTACCTGCGGCCTGAGGTTAATGTATGGCAGCAAAGCAGCCTGCCGCATATCCACTTGGCGGGTGACATGGCAGGTATACGCGGGGGTGAGGCGGCAATGCTGACCGGGCGTCTAGCCGCCGTATCGATATTGCAGCAGTTGGCGGTGCTCAGCGCCGAGCAGGCGATCGAGCGGCGTGAGCTGTACTTGGGCAAGCTGGCTTCGATCCAACGCTTTCGCTCCGGGGTCGAGCGCTTTACCGCACGCGGCGCAGCGCAGATTGAGTTGCCCCAGGCTGATACGCTGATCTGTCGCTGTGAGCAGGTTACCCGCGACGCTATCGACCTGGCGCTCGAACAGGGCGTGCAAGACATGGCCAGTTTGAAGATGCGCACTCGGGTGAGCATGGGCGACTGCCAAGGGCGCATGTGCGTGGGCTATTGCACTGATCGCCTTCGGGCGGCTACCGGCCGGGCCGATGTCGGCTGGCTGCGCCCCCGGTTTCCGGTCGACCCGGTGCCTTTCTCAGCCTTTCAGCACCTGGCCACGGAGGCCTGAGCATGACCAAGACATACGATATCGTGATTGCCGGCGGCGGCGTTATCGGCGCTTCGTGCGCCTATCAGCTGTCCAAGCGCGGCAACCTGCGCATTGCCTTGATCGATGACAAGCGCCCCGGCAATGCCACTCGCGCGTCGGCTGGAGGTTTGTGGGCCATTGGTGAATCGGTGGGGCTGGGCTGCGGGGTGATCTTCTTTCGCATGCTGTCTTCGCGGGCCAAGCGTGAAGCCCATGGGGCCGCGGTGGCCGTGGATTCGAGCACGCCGCATATCCTCCCGCAGTGCTTCTTCGACCTGGCGCTGCAGTCGAACGCGCTTTATCCACAGCTGCATCAGGAGCTGATCGAGCGCCATGGCATGGACTTCAAGTTCGAGCGTACCGGATTGAAGTACGTGATTCAGGATGAAGAGGACCAGCTCTACGCCGAACACATCGTCAAGCAGATCCCCCACCTGGCCGAGCAGGTACGTTGGCTTGATCGCAGGGCGTTGCGTGAAGCAGAGCCGGCAGTGACCTTGCAGGCAACCGGAGCGCTCGAGTTTCTCTGCGATCACCAGGTGAGCCCGTTCCGCCTGGGCGATGCCTATCTGGAGGCGGCTCGGCAGAATGGCGTCGACTTGTATCTGAATACCCGGGTCACGGGTGTCATGCATCAAGGGGCGCGGATCAAGGGTGTGCGCACCGAACAAGCGGGAGACTTCCACTGCCATACCCTGCTCAATGCGGCTGGTGCCTGGGCTGCCGAGCTGAGCGAGTGGGCGACTGGAACGGCTATTCCAGTCAAGCCGGTCAAGGGCCAGATCGTGCTCACCGAACGCCTGCCGAAACTGCTGGATGGCTGCATTACCACCAGCGATTGCTACATGGCGCAAAAGGACAACGGCGAGATCCTGATTGGCAGTACTACTGAAGAGAAGGGCTTTGATGTCAACAACACCTTCCCGGAAATCAGTGGACTGGTGCAGGGCGCGGTGCGCTGCGTGCCGGAGCTGGCGCAGGTGAACCTCAAGCGGACCTGGGCGGGGCTGCGGCCGGGATCACCGGATGAGCTGCCGATCCTTGGGGCTGTGGATGAGGTGGAGGGATACTTAAATGCCTGTGGACATTTCCGTACCGGGATTCTGACATCGGCGATTACCGGGGTGATATTGGACAAGGTTATCCACAACGAGACATCGCCGGTGGATATCACCCCGTTTTTGGCGGCTCGTTTTCAGCAGCCTGTGTTGCCAGCGTGATAACGCGCGGGTAAATCGCAGCGGCGGCGCGCCGCTGCGATTGGGCTGCGCACTATCAGATCTGCATCGCCATCCCATCCACATTCATCGCCGCCTGGCGCAAGGCCTCGGAGCGGGTTGGATGCGGGTGGCAGGTGAGGGCGATATCCTCGGCCGACGCTGAGAACTCCATCGCCACACAGAACTCGCCGATCATTTCACTAACGCTCGGGCCGACCAGATGCACGCCCAAGACCTCATCGGTATTGGCATCGGCCAGCACCTTGGCGAAGCCTTCGGTCTCATGGTTGATCTTCGCCCGGCTGTTGGCAGTGAAGGGGAACTTGCCGACCTTGTAGGCGCGGCCTTCGGCCTTGAGCTGCTCTTCGGTCTTGCCGACGCTGGCCAGTTCCGGACGGGTGTAGATCACCCCAGGGATGAGGTTGTAGTTCACCTCGTGAGCCTTGCCGGCGATTCGCTCGATACACGACACCGCTTCATCCTCAGCCTTGTGCGCAAGCATTGGCCCGGAGGTGACATCGCCAATCACCCAGATGCCTGGCACGCTGCTGCGGTGATGTTCGTTGGTGAGCATGCCGCGCTTGTCGGTTTGAATGCCGACGCTTTCCAGGTTGAGGCCCTGAGTGTACGGACGACGACCGATAGCCACCAGCACGTAGTCAGCCTGCAGGGTTTCAGCGGCGCCACCTGCTGCCGGCTCCAGGCTCAGGCTGACGCCATCAGCTGAAGGGGTGGCCTGGGTAACCTTGCTGCCGAGCTTGAAGCGCATGCCTTGTTTGGCCAACGCCTTCTGCAAGGTCTTGGCGGTCTCTTCGTCGGTGCCGGGGCAGATTCGATCCAGGTACTCGATCACGGTGACTTCACTACCCAATCGGCGCCAAACCGAGCCGAGCTCCAGGCCGATCACACCAGCGCCGATCACTACCAGATGCTTGGGCACCTGTGGCAGCGATAGCGCGCCAGTGGAGTCGATAATGCGCTGGTTGTCGATGGTCACGCCGGGCAGGGGAGTGGGCTCGGAGCCGGTGGCAATGACAATGTCCTTGGCTTGCAGGGTGGTTTCGTTGCCATCCTCAGCTTTGACGATGACTTTGCCCACGCCATCCAGACGGCCCCAGCCCTTGATCCAGTCGACCTTGTTCTTGCGAAACAGGTACTCGATGCCCTTGGTCAGGCCGCTCACGCTTTCGTCTTTCTGCTTCATCATCTGCGCCAGGTTCAAGGTCGGTTTGACCTCGATGCCTAGGTGAGCGAACTCCTCACCACTGGCCGCTTCGTACAGCTCGGAGGCGTGCAGCAATGCCTTGGAGGGCATGCAGCCGACGTTCAGGCAAGTGCCACCGAGGGTACTGCGACCTTCGACGCAGGCCACGCTCAGGCCCAATTGGCCAGCGCGGATGGCTGCGTTGTAGCCACCAGGGCCGCCACCGATGATCACGACATCATAAGATTTCATGGGATTACTCCAGGATGAGGAAGCGCAGAGGGGCACAAGATTAGTCGCAGCGAAGATTGTATACAATCCTTCGGGCGCTACTGGCAGCCAGGAAGTTTTAGACCAAGGTCGGGTTAAACGGAAACTTCGCATGAATGAACTACCCTATTTCGCAGACGTCCGAAATTCAAAGGGAGGGTCATTTCATGCTTGCGCAACTTCCACCTGCGTTGCAGAGCCTGCATTTGCCACTACGCCTGAAGCTCTGGGACGGTAACCAGTTCGATCTGGGGCCAAGCCCGCAAGTGACGATACTGGTCAAGGAGCCTCAGCTGATCAGTCAGTTGACCCATCCGAGCATGGGGCAACTGGGAGCGGCGTTTGTTGAAGGCAAGCTGGAACTGGAAGGCGATATCGGTGAAGCCATAAGGGTCTGCGATGAGCTCAGCGATGCCCTGCTGACTGATGAACAGGATGCCTCGCCAGTACGCAGCGCTCATGACAAAAGTACCGACGCCGAGTCCATCGCCTATCACTATGATGTCTCCAATGCGTTCTATCAGCTCTGGCTGGATCAGGACATGGCCTACTCCTGCGCCTACTTCAAGGAACAGGACAACACCCTCGATCAGGCCCAGCAGGACAAGTTCGACCACTTGTGCCGCAAGCTTCGACTGCAACAGGACGACTACCTGCTCGATGTCGGTTGTGGCTGGGGAGGGCTGGCGCGGTTCGCCGCGCGTGAATATGGCGCCAAGGTCTTCGGCATAACCCTGAGTAAGCAGCAACTCAAGCTGGCGCGCGAGCGGGTCAAACAGGAAGGCCTGGCCAAGCGCGTCGACCTACAGATTCTCGATTATCGTGACCTGCCGCAGGATGGACGTTTCGACAAGGTGGTCAGCGTTGGCATGTTCGAACATGTCGGCCACGCCAATCTCGACCTGTATTGCCAGAGGCTGTTTGGCGCTGTGCGCGAAGGTGGCGTAGTGATGAACCACGGCATCACTGCCAAACACGTCGATGGGCGTCCGGTGGGTCGAGGGGCGGGCGAGTTCATCGACCGCTATGTATTCCCCAACGGTGAGCTGCCACACCTGTCGATGATCACCAGCAGCATTTGCCAAGCCGGCATGGAAGTAGTGGATATCGAAAGCCTGCGCCTGCACTACGCCAAGACCCTGCATCACTGGAGCGAAAACCTCGAGCACCAGTTGCACCGGGCGGCGGCCCTGGTGCCGGAGAAGACCCTGCGCATTTGGCGTCTGTACCTGGCAGGCTGCGCCTATGCCTTCAGCAAGGGCTGGATCAACCTGCACCAGATTCTAGCAGTGAAGCCTTACGCGGATGGTCACCATGACCTGCCCTGGACCCGCGAAGACCTCTACCGCTAATTGACCCTCAAAGGATCGGCGAGATCAGCCGCGCTATACGCATCCCCAGTTGTTGCAGGCGATGGGTATCGCGGCTGTCCTCGGCAGTGATCTCCTTGGCTTGGTCAAAGTCGTTGAGCAGCATCGCCTGCACCTGATCGGCAAAGGTCCGGTCTACGGTCAGCAGGGTGATTTCGAAGTTCAAGCGAAACGAACGGTTGTCCAAGTTGGCACTACCGATCGCGCTGACCTCGTCATCCACCAGCACCACCTTCTGGTGCAGGAAGCCCGGCTGATAGCGGAACATACGCACCCCAGCACGCACCGCTTCGAAGGCAAACAGGCTGGAAGCGGCATAGACAATCCGATGGTCAGGCCGAGCGGGGATCAGGATGCGCACATCCACTCCGCGCATGACCGCCAGGCGCAAGGCGGCGAACACGGCTTCGTCGGGGATGAAGTAGGGGGTAGTGATCCACACCCGGTGGGTGGCGGATTGGATGGCCTCGACGAAGAACAGTGAACAGGTTTCCTGCGGGTCGGCCGGACCGCTGGCGAGCAATTGGCACAGCACACCGTTGTCCGGATAGGTGTCGGGAAGGATCAGAGGGGGGAGCTCGCGGGTGGCCCAGTACCAATCTTCGGCGAATGACTCTTGCAGGCACGCCACCACCGGCCCACTGATTTGCACATGGGTATCGCGCCAGGGCGACAGCCGAGGGTGGCCCCCCAGGTATTCGTCGCCGACGTTATGCCCGCCGACAAAACCCTCCAGCCCGTCGACCACGACGATCTTGCGATGGTTGCGGAAGTTGACCTGGAAGCGATTGAACCAGCCACTGCGAGTTGCGAACGCCTTGATCTGTACTCCGCCATCGCGCAATACCTGGCTGTAGCTGGCGGGTAGGGCGTGGCTGCCCACCCGGTCATACAAGACGAAAATCTGCACACCTTCAGCCGCCTTGCGCAACAGCAGCTGTTGCAGCTCACGGCCAATAGCATCGTCGTGGATGATGAAGAACTGCACCAACACCACCCGCCGCGCTTGAGCGATGGCAGCGAAGATGGCATCGAAAGTGGCTTGTCCATCGATCAACAGTTTGACGTCGTTGTTGGCCAGGCACGGCATGCGACCCAACTTGGGCATTGCCCGCAGCGCCGCATAACTGTCGGACTCGCGCGCGGTGAGTGCTTCCTCGACCCATGGCCGCCAGTTGAGGTTGGCCATCGCCACGTGCATTTCCTGGTTGGCCTGGCGCCTGGCCTGGATGTAGGCATTGAAGGAGCGGGCGCCGAAAACCAGATAGGGGATCAAGGTCAGGTAGGGAATGAAGAACAGCGGCATCGCCCAGGCGATTGCACCTTGGGCAGTGCGCACGGTGAATACTGCATGGAGCGCGGCAATGATGCCGAGCAAATGGATGAGGCCGAGCACGTAACCGAAGAAGTAGGGGCTGTGGTAATCCATACGCATCCTGCTTGCCGAAATCACTTCAGCTAACAGACCACGTTAATGGGCTGGCTTGCAACCCAATCACGAAAATGACGTCTAAGCTCTGTCCGGCCAGATTGCCGGTAATGCTAAGGAGCATCCATCGATGAAGATTCGTCTGCCACTTTTCGCCTTGGTCGTGGGCCTGGCCAGCCCGCTGGTCAATGCGCAGATGTTGCAACCCGGCCTGTGGGAGCTGACCACCAGCAATATGCAGGTCGACGGCAAGCCGTTGCCCGACATGGGCTTCATGCTCGGTCAGTTGAAGAACCTACCGCCCGAGCAGCGCGCCATGATGGAAGGTGTGTTGGCAAAACAGGGGATTACCGTGGCAGGTAATGGAGTGCGTTCGTGCCTGACGCCGGAGCAGGTCAAGACTGATGACATCCCGTTGCAGGATCCGCAGTCGGGCTGTACGCAAAAGATCACCGACCGCAGCGGCAATGTCTGGAAGTTTCAGTTTAGCTGCCCAAAGGCGCAGGGTACCGGGGAGGCGACTTTTCTTAGCGATCGGGAGTTCACCACCAAGGTCAACGGCACGTTCAATGCTTCGGGTGTTCAACAGCAGGGCAGCATGAATACGCGAGCGGTGTGGTTGGGCAACGACTGTGGAACAGTCAAACCACGTTCTTGAAGTTAAGTCATTTGGGGTCGCAGCGCGGCCCCTCGGCAATTACCACTGCCACTCGCTGACCGCCACAGCGTCATGGGCATGCAGGCTTTCGGCATGTTCCACGCGCACGTTAAATCCGCTCGACCATTCCACTTCCCGTAGGGCGAGGTGGACTCGCCTGGCGGCGTCTTCGCAGAACATGAGATTTTGTCCATTGGCCAATGCGAAGGCCTGTTCATCGGCGCGCTTGACCGCAGTTTGTACTGCCGTGCGCAAGGCGCCTTCTACTCGATCGATCAGGCCTGTAATCGGCAACGTTTGCATAGCATCACGCAGGCGCACTTTTACTTGTGCATCGCTGCGCTGGCTGTGAGGCGTGGCTACGATTCCCTGACTGCTACCCAACCATTGCAAAAGCGCCTCGCGATTCAAGTCAGCATGGCTGAAGTCAGCTAGAAACTGCTGCTGAATAAGCTGCCGAGCTAGCGCCGCCGAGCAAGGGCAGGTGGATGAATAGGGAATTTGCACAAATAGTTCCACGTGGAACATCTCATTTTTGATGCTGGCATCAACCGTCACCGGGTAGCTTTTCCAACCGGAGAGTGGGCTGACCAACGCAGGCCTTTTCAGCAGATGCTCGAAGGTGAGGCTCAGGTAAGCGGCAGAAGAAAGCCCTGCATGGCTGTCGAGAAAGGTCGCCAGCAAACGCCTTAATACCTGCGGGCTCAGTTCGCTTTGCTCCAGGCTCTCCAAGGCCAGATACAGCCGCGACATATGAATACCCCGCGACTTGCCGTCATCCAGGTTAACCCCTGCACTGGCACGAGCACTTAGCGTTCGCCCTTCAAACTGTACGGGCAAGGCGATGCCCTGCATGCCGACCCAATCCAAAGGCTGGGTGCGCTGAGTGGTTTGTTTTGCCACATCGGGGAGTTTCAAGCTGGTCATCAGGGTACCCATCAAAAATATCGTCAGCGGCATCCGCCAATCAGGCTGCAGTGCAAGTTGAAGCGTTGTCCGCTGGAGCTGGACACTCGGTTCAAGGTGGTCCAGCCAACTCGACGGCTGTAGCCGAACCAAGCCTCTCCGTCGCTCGCCAGACCGGTATAGAAGGTCGTAGGGCCGTAACCGGTGTTGGTTTGCGCCCACAGTCTTTTGCTCGCCGCTTCGAAGCCGCGCAGATATAGAGAGCTACCTCCGCTGCGCACACTGTAGTAGTTGCCGTTGCCATCCTTGCAGGCAAGCAGCGTGGCGCTTCGCGTACATAGCGCCAGATTGGTTTGCGGCAGCGCCAGCAGGTGTGCCGGCGTCACAATCAGCAATAGCGCCAAGGCACAGGGCAGTTTCATAGGCTTCTCCAGGAATGCCATTGGGCAGCACGGCTTGGCGAAATTGTATTGTTATATTATAACATTGTGCAATGCATCGTTTCGAATGCGTCCGCCTGAAGAGGTCTACCATGTCCAACCGTCTCCCTGTCACCGTGTTGTCCGGCTTTCTAGGCGCGGGCAAAAGTACCTTGCTCAATCACATCCTGCGCAATCGTGATGGCTTGCGCGTCGCTGTGATCGTCAACGACATGAGCGAAATCAACATCGACGCCAGCGAGGTGCAGCGCAACGTGAGCCTCAACCGCGCTGAAGAAAAACTGGTCGAGATGAGCAATGGCTGCATCTGCTGCACCTTGCGCGAAGACCTGCTTGAGGAAGTGGCGCGGCTCGCCGAGGAAGGGCGTTTCGATTACCTGCTGATCGAGTCGACCGGTATTTCCGAACCCCTGCCGGTGGCCGAGACGTTCACGTTCCGAGATGAACAAGGCCGTAGCCTGTCCGATATGGCGCGCTTGGATACCATGGTCACCGTGGTCGACGGGTTGAATTTTTTGCGCGATTACCAAGCGGCCGAGAGCTTGGCCAGCCGCGGCGAAACCTTGGGCGAAGAGGATGAGCGCTCGATCAGCGACTTGCTGATCGAGCAGATCGAGTTCGCCGACGTGCTGCTGCTGAGCAAGATCGACCTGATCAGCCGGGATCAGCGTGAAGAGCTCACGGCGATCCTGCGTAGCCTCAATGCCCGGGCGCAGATCGTGCCGATGGTGATGGGCCAAGTGCCGCTGGCGCGAATCCTCGATACCGGCTTGTTCGACTTCGATCAGGCGGCGCAGGCGCCGGGTTGGCTGCAAGAGCTGCGTGGCGAGCACGTGCCCGAGACCGAGGAGTATGGTATCGCTGCCAGCAGCTGGCAGGCGCGTCGTCCGCTACACCCGCAGCGTTTCTTCGACTTTATCCACAAGCCGTGGGGCAATGGCCGCTTGCTGCGCTCCAAGGGCTTCTTCTGGCTGGCCAGCAAGTACCAGGAAGCCGGCAGCTGGTCCCAGGCAGGCGGCATGATGCGCCATGGTTTGGCCGGGCGCTGGTGGCGCTTCGTGCCGCGCGAGCAATGGCCACAGGATGAAGACAATACTGCGGCGATTCTCAAGCAGTGGACAGCAGAGGTAGGCGATTGCCGGCAGGAGCTGGTGTTCATTGGTCAGAACATCGACTTTGCCAGGTTATCCACAGAGCTGGACGCCTGCTTGTTGACTGATGAAGAGATGGAGACGGGTCCAATGGCTTGGCTACGTTTACCCGATCCGTTCGGTGCTTGGCATGACGAGATGGCGGCATGAGTACCACTCGCACTGTGGATATCTCCCAGGTGTTCGGCCAATCGCCGCAGGTGTTGGCTGAAATACTGCAGGATGGCGTTAACCTCGCGGCTTGGCAGCGACGCTTGCCAGCGCAGGTCGAAGACTTTTCCACAGTGCTGCTCAGCCTTGACCCGCTATTGGCAGATGAACGGGTGATCGATGTGGATGAACGTCACCCGCCGCAGTTACCAGGCCTGCTGCCGGAAGCGGCGGATCTGCATGGCTATGAGAGCTTCGTCGCCGACGTGGCCTGGTTGGTGGCCGCTTACACCTGCCTGCTGGGCGCGCGCCGGATTGGCCTGCGCTTGCGGGTGCTGGAGGGCGCCATGTGTCCGCGCTTCCATGTGGATAAAGTCCCTTTGCGACTGTTGACCACGTATACCGGTGCCGGCAGCGAGTGGCTCAAGGAAGAGGCAATAGACCGTGGACAACTTCACACCGCTCAGCCGGCTGTGGATAACATTCAGCGCTTGCAGGCCGGTGAAGTTGCAATACTCAAGGGCGAGAAGTGGCTGGGCAATAAAGGGGCAGGGCTGGTGCACCGCTCACCGATGACCGCACCCGGCGAGCGCCGCCTGCTGCTTAGCCTTGACTGGTTGGCATGACGGGGCATAGTGAAGGTTGATTCCGTCTCGATGCCCAACCATGTTGCAGAACATTCCTACCCACGTTATCGCTGGCCCACTGGGCGCTGGCAAGACCAGCCTGATCCGGCAGCTGCTCGCTCAACGTCCGGCCACCGAGCGCTGGGCGGTACTGGTCAATGAATTCGGCCAGATCGGCCTCGATGCTGCCCTGCTCAGCCGCGACGAGGATGGCGTGGCGATTGGCGAAGTGGCGGGAGGATGTCTGTGTTGCGTCAACGGCATGCCGTTTCAGGTCGGCTTGGCTCGCTTGCTGCGCAAAGCCCGTCCTGATCGCTTGTTCATAGAGCCGTCTGGTTTGGGTCATCCACTCCAGCTGCTCAAGCAGCTGGGGCAGGCACCGTGGACGGGAGTGCTCAATGTGCAGCCCATGATCATGGTGCTCGATGCCCTTGCTCTGGCCCAAGGTGAACCATTACCGGAGACGCAAAAGCAGGCGTTGTCGGCCGCTAACTTGTTGATATTTAACAAATCTCAAGCTGTGGATGAACAGCGGAGGTTGTTGATAACTCAACAGCTGCCTGGCCTTCCCAGTTACTGGACCGAGCACGGCGAGTTTCCCCTGGCGCAGCTGCCAATGTTTTCCACATGCGATATAGCCAATTCTGCGGAGATTGAGCTGCCTGTGGAAAACACATCTGCGCCGCTTGCAGCCCTGTGGACAGATCCATCCCAGCCGATTTGCCTGGCGCAACAAGGTGAAGGGGGTTGGAGTATCGGCTGGCGCTGGCATCCCAGCCAGCGGTTCGATGTGTCGCGATTACAGGCGTTTCTCCGCGCTTGGCCCTGGCGTAGGGCCAAGGGAGTTATCCACAGCGCAGAGGGCTGGCAATCCTTCAATGGCCTGCAGGCCAGTGCCGTGGCTTGGCACTCAAGCGAATGGCGCAAGGATTCACGCATCGAGCTGATCTTCGCTCAGCCGCAGCCCACGCCAGCCCTGCAGAGCGCCCTGGCCGCCTGCCGCCTTTAGCGCTGATCGTTGCGCCAGCGATTGTGCTCCTGGCGCCACTGCTGCATCTCGATGACGTTATCGCTGCGTGGCGGGGTCTTGATCTCGAACGGGTAGGGCGCCAGCTCGATCTGCATGGTGTGTGCACCGAACTGGGTGACAGTGCCGGGGTGGCGTTGCTCGCCAGTGACAGTGAATTCGAAGTTGTAGATCCGCGCCAGGCGCTTGCGGCCGTTGGCATCACGCACGAAGGCAATGCGCTTGAGCGCGACGGCGTCGTCCAAAAGCTCCAGATCGAGTTTGGCGCAATGCTGCTTGACCCGTACCAGGGCCTTCTCGCGCAGGCCATGGTTGTGCCACAGCCAGGCGCCGACCGTGGCGAGCAGCATCAGGACGAAGAGGTTCTCCAGGGTCAACATTTGCGTAGGCTCCAAACAAGTAGATCCAGCTTAACTGCGTCCCTGGTCTGTCGTACAGGTGGCAATCGAGTTCATACTGCGCGACGCTCTCATCCTGAATCGTCTTTGGAAAACTCCGCATGAAACGTACACCGCATCTGCTCGCTATCCAGTCCCATGTGGTCTTTGGCCACGCCGGAAACAGCGCCGCGGTGTTTCCCATGCAGCGGATCGGGGTCAACGTCTGGCCACTCAATACCGTGCAATTCTCCAATCACACTCAGTATGGCCAGTGGGCGGGAGAAGTGCTTGCTCCAGCGCAAATTCCTGCGTTGGTAGAAGGCATTTGCAACATTGGCGAGCTGGGCCACTGCGATGCGGTGTTGTCCGGCTACCTGGGCAGTGCCGAGCAAGGTCGGGCGATTCTCGCTGGCGTCGAGCGGATCAAGGCGGTCAACCCCAAGGCGCTGTACCTGTGCGATCCGGTCATGGGCCATGCCGAGAAGGGCTGCATCGTCCCCGAGGAAGTCAGTGAGTTCCTGCTCGAACAAGCGGCTTCAAAGGCCGATATCCTCTGCCCCAATCAGCTTGAACTGGACAGCTTCAGTGGGCGTCGGGCGCAGTCGCTGGAAGATTGTGTGGCGATGGCGCGCGGCCTGCTCGAGCGTGGGCCGCAAGTGGTCCTGGTCAAGCACCTAAGCTACCCGGGCCGCGCTGAAGACGCCTTTGAAATGCTGTTGGTGACCCGCGAGGAAAGCTGGCACCTGCGTCGGCCGCTGCTGTGCTTCCCGCGTCAGCCGGTAGGCGTCGGCGACCTCACCTCTGGGCTGTTCCTGGCCCGGGTGCTGTTGGGTGACAGCTGGGTACAGGCGTTCGAGTTCACCGCTGCCGCCGTGCACGAGGTTCTGCTCGAAACCCAGGCCAGCGCCAGCTACGAATTGCAGCTGGTACGGGCCCAGGATCGTATTGCCCATCCGCGCGTGCGCTTCGAAGCACAGCGCCTGACGGTTTAAATGGCGTCGGTCTTCAGGTCCTGGTAACGCTTTTCCAGTTCCTGGCGGATCTGCCGGCGCTGCTTGCCTTGCAGGAAGCGGCGTTTCTCTTCGCTGCTCTGCGGTAGGCGCGCAGGCACCGGGACCGGACGGCGATTGTCATCGACTGCAACCATGGTGAAGAAGCAGCTGTTGGAGTGGCGCACCGAGCGCTCGCGAATGTTCTCGGTCACCACTTTGATGCCCACCTCCATCGAGGTGTTGCCGGTGTAGTTGACCGAGGCCAGGAAGGTGACCAGCTCGCCGACGTGGACCGGCTCGCGGAATACCACCTGATCGACCGACAGGGTCACCACGTAAGTGCCGGCATAGCGGCTGGCGCACGCATAGGCCACCTCATCGAGGTACTTGAGCAAGGTGCCGCCGTGTACGTTGCCGGAGAAGTTGGCCATGTCCGGAGTCATCAGGACGGTCATAGTCAGCTGGGCGTTTCCAGGTTCCATAGTGTGCTCACGGTGAGGTTGCGCTGAAACGGGGCGGGCATCTTCGGACACTTCTTCGTCCCCTGTTGAAATTTCCCATCCTAGTACGGGACGTCGGCAGACGCTCCATCGTCACGCGGTTCGCGCCATTAGCTGAGGCGAAGCGGCCGACATGTTTCTGCATATTGCACCAACGTTTTGCGCAGAAGCGCGATGTTAACCTGAGCAAGCCCATGCAACATGGGCTTTCCTGCATTAAACACAGTATGTATCTGCTGCTCGCTAAGGATGACCTCGGCAGAGGAGCGGTCTGCCCGGGCAACGTGAAAAGGAGTACCACGCCATGCATGCCATCAGCTTTATTCAGGACCTGGCAGTGATCATGCTGGTGGCGGGGGTGGTCACCATCCTGTTCCATCGCTTCAAGCAACCTGTGGTGCTTGGCTATATCGTTGCCGGCTTCATCATTGGCCCGCACACCCCACCGTTTGGCCTGATTCACGACGAAGACACGATCAAGACCCTGGCCGAGCTGGGGGTAATCTTCCTGATGTTCTGCCTGGGCCTGGAATTCAGCCTACGCAAGTTATTCAAGGTCGGCGCGACGGCATTTATCGCGGCGTTCCTGGAAATCGTCCTGATGATCTGGATCGGTTTCGAAATCGGTCGCTGGTTCGGCTGGAGCACCATGGATTCGCTGTTCCTCGGCGCGATCCTGGCGATTTCCTCGACCACCATCATCGTCAAGGCGCTCAACGACCTGAAGATGAAGAACGAGCGCTTCGCCCAGCTGATCTTCGGCGTGCTCATCGTTGAAGATATCTTGGGCATTGGCATCATTGCCCTGTTGTCGGGTATCGCAGTCAGCGGTTCGGTCAGCTCCGGCGAAGTGTTCTCCACCGTCGGCAAGCTGTCGCTGTTCATGATCGTCGCGCTGGTCATTGGTATCTTGCTGGTGCCAAGGCTGTTGGCCTATGTGGCCAAGTTCGAAAGCAACGAAATGCTGCTGATTACCGTGCTGGGCTTGTGTTTCGGCTTCTGCCTGCTGGTGGTCAAGCTTGAGTACAGCATGGTGCTGGGCGCCTTCCTGATCGGTGCGATCATGGCCGAGTCGCGCCAACTGCTGAAGATCGAGCGGCTGATCGAGCCGGTTCGCGACCTGTTCAGTGCGATTTTCTTCGTTGCCATCGGCCTGATGATCGACCCTCAGGTCCTGATCGATTACGCCTGGCCAATCGTGGTGATCACCCTGGCGGTGGTGCTGGGCAAGATGCTCTCTTGCGGCATGGGTGCTTTTATCGCCGGTAATGACGGTCGCACTTCACTTCGGGTGGGCATGGGCCTTTCGCAGATCGGCGAGTTCTCTTTCATCATTGCCGCGCTGGGCATGACGTTGCAGGTCACTAGCGACTTCCTCTATCCGGTAGCGGTGGCTGTCTCGGCGATCACCACACTGCTCACGCCTTACTTGATTCGTGCGGCCGATCCGCTGTCGATCAAGCTTGGCAAAATTGTCCCGAGCCGCCTTTCGCGGGTGCTGTCGCTGTATGGCGAATGGTTGCGCAGTATTCAGCCGCAAGGCGAGGGGGCAATGCTGGCGGCGATGATCCGGCGCATCTTGCTGCAGGTCGGGGTCAATCTGGCGCTGGTGATCGCGATCTTCTTCAGTGGCGGTTACTTCGCCGAACGGCTCGGTAGTTGGTTGAGCGAGTGGGTGGGCGACATTGGCCAGCAGAAGGCGCTGATCTGGGGCGCGGCACTGCTGTTGTCGTTGCCATTCCTGATCGCTGCCTATCGCAAGCTCAAGGCGCTATCGATGCTGTTGGCGGAGATGGGCGTGAAGCCTGAGATGGCCGGGCGGCATACCCAGCGTGTGCGTCGGGTGATCGCCGAGGTAATCCCGCTGCTGTCGCTGCTGGTGATCTTCCTGCTGCTGTCGGCGTTGTCGGCGAGCATTTTGCCGACCAATGAGTTGCTGCTGGTGATAGTGGTGGTAGCGGCAGTGGTCGTGGCGCTGCTGTGGCGCTGGTTGATTCGGGTGCATACGCGCATGCAGATCGCGTTGCTGGAGACCCTGGAAAACAACCGTGATCACTCGCACTGACAGAGAAATGCTCTCTGCGCGAGATTTCATCGAAGTCCGAGGGGATGACACGGTAGCGAGTCGCCAGGCGCAGAAAGCCTGGCGATTTTACGGCCATTAATGGCTAAGAGCCATTAGTTTGTGCGGATAACTCTCGTTCAGCTTTCCAGCCAGACGTCACGCGCCCAATGCCAGACCGATTCCCAGCTCTCTTCGGTGACGATCTCTTCTTCGCCGGACCACAGCACCACGGTGCCGTCCTCTTCGACGCAGTAGTAGTCGTCGCCATCCTGGCAGATCGGGATCAATTCCCGTGGGACGCCAGCGTCCCAGGCATTGGCCGCCACTTCCGGCAGGTAGGTGTGCGACTGCGGATCGGTCGCGGTCACTGGCTCAAGGCTGCCATAGACCACGTCGCTGACGGTCAGCAGGTATTCCTTGAACACGAACGGAATGTTGATGAACAGCTGCTCCTCGACCTCAACCAGCTGATCTTCATCAGGAAGCTCCAGGGGTACCGGTACCGGCTCATTGGCTTCACGCAGTTGTTCGATCACTTCTTCCACGGTTCACATCCTCTACCTTGATGACAACGCTGCGCGTTATACCCTAGTAGCCCGCTGAGGCAAAAGCAAAAACCCCGGGCAAGCCCGGGGTTTTTTTGTTGCAACGTGTCAGGATCAGCCGTTCTGGCGGATACCGGCGAGCAGCCAAGGCTGGTTTTCGCCCTGGGCGCGCTCCATGTGCCAGCTTTCGCTGAAGGCTTCGCCCTGGTCGAAGCGCGAGGTCTTCGACTGACCACGGAAGGTCAGGGTGGCGATGGTCTTGTCGGCGCGATCATCGACGCCTTCCAGTTGCACATCGAGGTTATCGATGTAGGTGGACTGGAAGCCATCACCCAGGTCAGCACGCTCGCGCTTGAGGAACTCGAGCAGTTGCGGGGTGACGAACTCGGCGATCTTGTCCATCTCGTTGGCATCCCAGTGCTGCTGCAGCGACTGGAAGTGGTTGCGCGCGGCGGCCAGGAAGCTTTGCTCGTTGAACCAGGCCGGGGCGTTGATCACCGGCGCGGCGGCGGCAGGTGCGGCGGCGCCACCGAAGATCGACGGTTGAGCCGGTTGCTGGGTGTGTGCTTCGCGTTGGAACGGGGCGTGGCCGGCAGGCGCAGCGTGAGCCTGCTGCTGGCGACGGCGGGCGGCGATGAAGCGGAACACCAGGAAGGCGATCAGGCCCATGATCAGGAAGTCCATGATCTGCATGCCCTGGAAGCCGTCACCCATGAACATGGAGGCCAGCAGGCCACCGGCGGCCAGGCCGGCAAGTGGGCCCAGCCAGCGCGAAGCACCGCTGGCGGCGGCCGGCGCGCGACCTGGAGCGGTCGGTGCGGCAGCAGGCGTGGTTGGCGTAGCCTGGCGAGTCTGGTGGATAGGCGCGGAGCCCGAGCTCTTGCCGCCGCCGAAGCGTTTGGCGTTGGCGTCCAGGCTCAGCGTCAGGCCGACGCACAGCGCCAGGGCGATGCTAAGAAAACGTTGCATAAGTGGGATATCCCCTGATTGTGGATTGCACGCGCGTCATGGTGCACACGATGGAGCAGACATGGCTAGCGCCATAATGTTTCCAGCTTTTGCCTGAATGGTTCTACGGAAAGAGGAAAACAGGTTGTAGGGCTTTTGCTTCGTGGTTGTAAGAGAAATCGTGCCATGTCAGTTCTGGCCTCATCGCGGGCAAGCCCGCTCCTACAGGGAAAGGGAAAATCCGTCCTGCGATGAGGCCAGTACGGCTTCAGATTGCCTCGAGCTTGGCATACCCCAGCATCAACCACTTGCTGCCCTCGGCGAAGTTCACCTGCACTCGCGCCTGCGCGCCGGAGCCTTCGAAGTTGAGGATTACACCCTCGCCAAACACCGAGTGCTGCACGCGCTGGCCGAGGGAGAAGGCTGTCTGCGGAATGCTGGCATTGGCGAAGATGCTGCTCGATTGTGTCTGCGCACCGCCGAACGGGCGGCTCACCGAGTTGGACAGGCGTACTTCCTGTACCAGCCCCGGCGGGATCTCTCGGACGAAGCGCGACACCTTGTTGTAGGTCTCGCTGCCATACAGGCGCCGGGTTTCGGCGTAGGTCATGTACAGCTGGCGCATGGCGCGGGTGATCCCCACATAGGCCAGGCGGCGCTCTTCGGCCAGACGACCGGGCTCCTCCAGGCTCATCTTGTGCGGGAACAGCCCTTCTTCCATGCCCACCAGGAACACGTAGGGGAATTCCAGGCCCTTGGCGCTGTGCAAGGTCATCAGCTG
Organism: Pseudomonas sp. Je.1.5.c; assembly: GCF_051129895.1. Taxonomy (NCBI): domain Bacteria; kingdom Pseudomonadati; phylum Pseudomonadota; class Gammaproteobacteria; order Pseudomonadales; family Pseudomonadaceae; genus Pseudomonas; species Pseudomonas sp. Je.1.5.c. The sequence goes on along the minus strand of NZ_JBCPSP010000010.1, from coordinate 24,276 downwards.
GATGCTGTCTTCGTGCTCGTCCGCCTGCGATTCACCGGCTTCCAGCGAAGCGTGGCCAAGAAACGCCGACAGCGGGGACAGCTCGGCGTCTTCTTCGCTGCTTTCGAAGTTACGCGCGGCGCTGACCAGTTCCTCAAGGTTTTCTACCCGCGCCTGGCCTTTTTCACCTTTCTCTTCCTGGTGATAGATGATCAGCCCGGACTGCTCGATAACGGTTTGAGTCATCAGGTGCAGTGGCATCTCAGCAGCTTTGGCGGCGAGGTTCTCGATCAGTTCGATGAACGCGCCCAGGGCGCTGGCAGCGCGACCCTTGAGGCCTTTGGCGGCGAGTAGTTGGCACATCGCCTCCCACATCGACAGTTGACTGTGGCGGGCGTGGTCGCGGATAGCCTCGACGGTTTTCTCGCCAATGCCACGCGGCGGCACGTTGATCACCCGTTCCAACGCTGCATCGTTACCACGGCCTTCGAGTAGGCGCAGGTAGGCCATCGCGTTCTTGATCTCGGCCCGCTCGAAGAAGCGCTGGCCGCCATAGATACGATACGGAATACGCTCGCGCAGCAACGCCTCTTCGAGCACCCGCGATTGGGCGTTGGAGCGATACAAGATGGCAATGTCGCTGCGCGCGCTGCCTTGCTTGATCACGCTTTCGATCGACTCGACCACGTAGCGCGCTTCATCGTGCTCGTTGTAGGCGGCGTAAAGCGTCAGCGGCTCGCCTTCGCCGACGTCGGTCCACAGCTCCTTGCCCAGGCGATCGCTGTTGTTGGCGATCAGGGCGTTGGCGGCCTTGAGGATGCCGCCGGTGGAGCGGTAGTTCTGCTCCAGGCGGATCATCTCGGCGTCGGGGAAGTCGTCGGTGTACTGATGGATGTTCTCGATCTTGGCGCCGCGCCAGCCGTAGATCGACTGGTCGTCATCGCCCACCACCATCAGGCTGTCGCCGCCTTTGGCCAGCAGGCGCAGCCAGGCGTACTGGACGGCGTTGGTATCCTGGAATTCGTCTACCAGCAGGTGGCGGAAGCGCCGCTGGTAGTGCTCAAGCAGACCTGGGTTGTCGCGCCACAAGTCCAGCGCGCGCAACAGCAGCTCGGAGAAGTCGATGACTCCGGCGCGCTCACAGGCCTGCTCGTAGGCCACATAGATGCTGCGCATGGTGCCCAGGAACAGGTCGCCACCCGGCTGAATATGCTGCGGGCGCAGGCCTTCATCCTTCTGCCCGTTGATGAACCACTGCGCTTGGCGGACTGGCCAGCGTTGTTCGTCCAGGCCCAGTTCACGGATCACCCGTTTGACCAGCCGTTGCTGATCATCGCTGTCGAGGATCTGGAAGTTCTGCGCCAGCCGCGCTTCCTGCCAGTGCGCCCGCAGCAGGCGGTGCGCCAGGCCGTGGAAGGTGCCCACCCACATGCCGGCGGGGTTGATCCCCATCAGCTGCTCGATCCGCTGGCGCATTTCGGCGGCGGCCTTGTTGGTGAAGGTCACCGACAGGATCGAGTGCGGCGAGGCCTGTTCGACCTGGATCAGCCAGGCGATACGGTGCACCAGCACGCGGGTTTTTCCGGAACCGGCGCCGGCAAGCACCAGTTGACGCCCCACCGAGGCTGCTACGGCCTGGCGTTGGGCATCGTTGAGAGAGTTCAGCAGGAGGGAGAGGTCATCTGTGCGCATCCGGCCATTCTAGGGCGGCGTCGGGGAACGGGCAAACCTCTACTGTATAAATATTCACCTGGCAGACTGGCCATTCATCGGGCTGACCGATGCGTCAGTGTGCCTGGCATGACTTAGAGCAGTTTGGCCGCAAGCAGCGTTTGTGTATTCTCCCAGCACGTTTGCGGTCATCCCTAACAAGAACACAACAAGAACCAGCCCTATGACCCAGGATTGCACGACGATCGGCGCATCGTCGCAGACCAGGAGCGTGCGACGGCAATTTGCCACCCAGCTCTCCATCGAGCGCACCCGCCTGCTCTACCAAGGCTCGCTGCTGCCAACACTGTTCATGCTGCTCAACGGCTTGCTCTGCGCCTGGCTGTTGTGGAGCCCTGGGCGCTATCTGCTGGTTGCCGTATGGCTGGTCTGGCTGTTGGCGCTGGTGGCCCTGCGGGTGATCCAGGTCGCCGCGTTCGACAGGGCCACGGCTGAGCGCCAAGCCAGCCCTAACTGGTGGCGCATGTTCCTGGCAGGCTCTGCCTTCAGTGGCCTGACCCTGGCCTGCGCCGCAATCGCTTGGGTGCCTGTGGACAATTTCGCCGAACAGGCGTGGATCTTCGGTTTGCTGGGGATGGCGGCGTTGTCGGCCAGCGTCGCCTATGCCGTCAGCCTGCCGGCGTTTCTCAGTTTTGCCTTGCCCTGTCTGCTGCCGCCGATTGCCTACTTGTTCTATTTCGAGGCCGGTCACCAGCGTGGCTGGGGCTGGCTTGGCCTGATCTTGCTGGCAGCGCTGATGGTGGTGGCCTGGCAGGTCAACCGGTTGATCGACCGCAGCCTGGTGCGACGTTTCCAGAACCAGGCGCTGAGCGAGGACCTGCAGCGCATCTATGCGCAAAAAGCCCTCGAAGAGCAGCAGCGCCTCGCCTCGACGGTGTTCGAGGCGTGCAATGAAGGCATCGTTATCCTCAACGCCGAATTCTCACTGCTAGCGGTCAACCAGGCGTTTTGCCAGATGACCGGCTACGCGCGTGCCGAACTGCTGGCGCGTGACCTGCTCGAGCTGCCTTGTAGCAGCGATGTGCGTCGTCACAACCTGGCCATCGATCAAGCCCTGCGCCAACACGGCCACTGGCAGGGCGAACTGGTGGAGGCCCGCAAGAATGGTGAGCTGTACCCACAATGGTTGCAGCTCACTGGGGTGCGCGATGCCCACGGCAATCTGAGCAATGTGGTCGGCTTCTTCACCGATCTGTCGGCGCGGCGAGCATCGGAAGAGCGTCTGCGTTACTTGGCCCACTATGACGAATTGAGCGGTCTGGCCAACCGCGCGCTATTTCGCCTGCGTTTGCATGAGGCCTGCCAACGGGTGCGGGTCAATGGCCGTAGCCTGGCGTTGCTGCACATCGACCTGGATCGCTTCAAGCTGCTCAACGAAAGCCTCGGTCATGAACTGGCCGACCAACTGATCAAGAAAATCGCCCAGCGCATCGCCAATGCCGTGCCGGAGGCCGATACCGTGGCGCGGCTGTCTGGTGACGAATTCGCCGTATTGTTCGATGGCTACAGCAACCTTTCCAGCCTGGTGCGGGTGACTACCCGCCTGTTGGACAAACTGCGTGTACCGCAGCGCCTGGATGGCCACGAGGTGGTCATCAGCGCCTCGGTAGGCATCAGTGTGCTGGCCGATGCCAGCTTCGATGGCAATACCCTGATCAGCCAGGCCGACATGGCCAAGCAGCATGCCAAGCATCTGGGCGGGGATAACTTCCAGTTCTATACCGAAAGCCTGCGCGCCAGTACCGTCGAGCGCCTGCAGTTGGAGAACCAACTGCGCAAGGCCATCGATGAAGGCCAACTGCTGGTCTATTACCAGCCCAAGTTGTGCCTGCGCACTGGCCGCCTGCACGCTGCCGAAGCCCTGGTGCGCTGGCAGCATCCGCAGTGGGGCATGGTCCCGCCAGGCGAATTCATTGGTCTAGCCGAGGAGACCGGCTTGATCGCACCCATGGGCGAATTCGTCCTGCGCCAAGCCTGCTGGCAAGCCTGTGAGTGGCTGCGCGAAGGGTTGCAGATTCGTGTGTCGGTGAACCTGTCGGTCTATCAGCTGCGTCAAGGCAAGCTAGTCAGCCTGGTGCGCCGGGTGCTGGAGGAAACCGGGCTGGCGCCCCATCTGCTGGAGTTGGAACTGACCGAGAGCCAATTGCTCGACAGCGTCGAGCACATCATCGCCACCTTCGAGCAACTGCATGAGCTGGGGGTGAAGTTGGCCATCGATGATTTCGGCACCGGCTACTCGTCACTGAGCTACCTCAAGCGCTTCCCGGTGGACTACGTGAAGATCGACCAGGCGTTCATCCGCGGGCTGCACGAGGGCAGTCAGGATGCCGCCATCACCCGCGCGATCATTGTCATGGCCCAGAGCCTGGGGTTGGGCGTGGTGGCCGAGGGGGTGGAAACCAATGAACAGCTGAGCTTTTTACGCGAGCAGGGCTGCGATGAGGCTCAGGGGTATTTGATCAGTCGCCCTGTCGATGCTTGGGCGTTCAAGGCACTGTTGCAAAGCGCATTGCAAGGTGTGACCAGGTAGGGAGCCCAGGAGGGCCCCTACCGCGTGGGTCAGTGGGTGACCAGAATATCGGTGATGCTATGGATCAACTGCCCTTGGTAGAAGATATCCACTTTAGGAATGTTGCTGTGATCGCCCGGCATTTTGAAGGACACGGTTTTTTCCGTGACGACCTGAGGATAGATACCCTCGACAGCTTCCAGCTTGAGCTCCAGGGCCAGCGCAAAGGACTTGTCCTGAATGTCGCGAACGCTGAGGGTGGGATTGAGTCCCGGGTGTGCAACCACAACGGAGCCATATACCCGGAAGCTGACGCTGCCAGGCATGTTGTCCATTTGTGCAACCCAACCTTTGGTTTCGATAGTCATATTGCGTACTCCTACCATGAATGCAACGTGTGTTGCGGAGTCGCCATATTTCACTTGTTCGATCTGCACATGCAGTCAGAAATCTTTCAGCTATGCCAAGCTCTTCCCTGGCGGGTCAGCAGGGTGTTGGCAGATTCGGGGCCATTACTGCCTGCGTGATAGGGGCGCGGTGCCTGGAAGTGTTCTTCCCAACCCTTGAGCATCGGGTCGATCCAGGCCCAAGCCGCCTCGACCTCGTCGCGGCGCATGAACAAGGTCGAGTCGCCGTCGAGCACATCCAGCAGCAGCCGCTCGTAGGCTTCCCAACGGCGGGTCTGGCCGAATACCTGGGCCAGGTTCAGGTCAAGTTCTACCGGTTCCAGGCGCATGCCCTTGCCTGGGCTTTTGGTCATCATGCGCAGGCTGATGCGCTCGTCGGGTTGTAGTTGGATCAGCAGTTGGTTGACCTGGCCGCCGCTGAACAGCTCATGCGGCACCGGTTTGAACTGGATGACGATCTGCGAGGTGCGGCGTGCCATGCGTTTGCCGGTGCGCAGGTAGAACGGCACGCCGGCCCAGCGCCAGTTGTCGATCTGCGCCTGGACGGCAACGAAGGTCTCGGTGTCGCTGTCATTGTCGACGTCTTTTTCGAAGTAGTAGGCCGGCACTTCCTGGCCACCGATCCGCCCGGCACTGTATTGGCCGCGTACGGTCTTGTCCTGCACATCCTGGCCGGTGATCGGCTTGAGCGCTCGCAAAATCTTCACCTTCTCGTCGCGCACCGCTTCGGCGTCGAACTGTGCCGGGGGCTCCATCGCCACCAGGCACAGCAACTGCAGCAGGTGGTTTTGCAGCATGTCGCGGGTGGCGCCAGCGCGGTCGTAGTAGCCGCCGCGATTCTCCACCCCCAGGGTTTCACAGACGCTGATCTGCACGTGATCGACCTGGCCATTGCGCCACACCGGCTCCAGCAGGGCATTGGCAAAGCGCAGCGCCATCAGGTTCTGTACGGTTTCCTTGCCCAGGTAGTGGTCGATACGAAACACCTGCGATTCATCGAACACCGCGCCGATCGCTTCGTTGATCGCGGTGGCCGACTCCAGCGAATGGCCGATGGGCTTTTCCAGCACGATACGGGCTTCGTGATCGGCCAGCCCGGCGATGCGCAGGTGGTTGGCAATGGGTACGAACAGGTTGGGCGCGGTCGCCAGGTAGTAGATCCGCGCCAGTCCTCCCGGCTCGCCGAGATAGCGCGCCAGACGGCCGAAGTCGGCGCTTTGCGAGGCGTCCATGGGGAAGTAGTCGAGCCTGGCGCTGAAGCGCCACCAGACGTCTTCTTCGAAATCGTGGCGGGCGATCTGTGCCCGGCAATGGCGCTCGGCGAGTTTCAGGTAGTCGTCACGGCTCAGGTTGCGCCGGGCCAGGGAGATGATCCGCACCGCATTGTGCAGACGTGCCTCGCGATACAGGTGGTAGAGCGCCGGCAGCAATTTGTGCAGGGCCAGGTCGCCCGTGCCGCCGAAGACCAGAATGTCGCAAGGAATAGTCAAGCCACCACTCTCCACGTTCGTTTAACTGGGCGGGTCGCCGGTCATGTAGTATAACTACAAGAAAGCTACATCCCGGCCAGCCGATCATAACCGAGTCCAGCCCGTGAATCTGTTGCAACATATCGCCCAATCGCGCCATCTGCTGCGCAAATCGGAACTGAAAGTGGCTGACCATGTGCTACTTGATCCGGCTGCCGTCATGCACAGTTCCATGGCGGATCTGGCGCATAACGTCGGTATCAGCGAGCCGACCATCGTGCGTTTCTGCCGGGCGATTGGCTGCTCTGGGTTTCAGGACCTCAAGCTCAAGCTGGCGCAAAGCCTGGCCGCTGGCGCCAGCTTCGGCCAATTCGCGATCCATGAAGACGACTCGGTCGCCGACTACAGCCTGAAGATCTTCGACACCACCCTGCACACCTTGATGGAAGTGCGCGAGCATCTCGATCCGCACGCGCTGCAGCAGGCGGTAACGGCCATGGCCCATGCCCAGCGCGTGGAGTTCTATGGTTTTGGCGCGTCGGGTGCGGTGGCTGCCGATGCCCAGCACAAGTTCTTCCGCCTGCTGCTCAGCGCGGCGGCCTATTCCGACCCGCACATGCAGGCGATGTCGGCGGTGACCTTGAAGCCTGGCGATGTGGCGGTGTGTATCTCTCAGTCGGGGCGTTCCAAGGATCTGTTGATCACGGCCAACCTGGTGCGTGAGAGCGGCGCAAACCTGATTACCCTGTGCCCGAGCCAGACGCCGTTGGCCGAGTTGTCCACGGTCAATCTGGCGATCGATGTGCATGAAGACACCGAGATCTACACCCCGCTGACTTCGCGCATCGCTCACCTGGTGGTCATCGACGTGCTGGCCATGGGCGTGGCCATGGCGCGTGGGCCGAGCCTGGTCAATCACCTCAAGAGCGTCAAGCGCAGCTTGCGCAGCCTGAGGTTGTCGCCCAAGTCGATCAAGGCCATGGACGATTGATTCAGGGTGCCGGTGGCGGTTTCATCGCGGGGCAAGCCCGCTCCCAGGTGAGACCGGCACTGACACTGCAAATTTCATCGATCTGTCACCCTTCGGCAGCTAAATCGTAAAATCTTCGAGCCAGTCTGAAACTCCCGCACTCGATCAGGGAGACAGGCAATGGCTCGTGACTTCGATGGCTCGTACCAACCCAACGCCAAGGCTCGCAAGCAAGCTGAGAAAGATCAGCGCCGGATGGAGTTTCGCCGCGCGATCGAAAGCTACTCCGAGCAACGTCAACTGCTGCGCGAAATCGCCGATTATCCCGAACTGAGGGAGATCACCGTGTGGCAGGTATCGGCGGCAGCTTCCCCGAAAAACGCTCCACAAGCGCGCTGATCATCGCACGTTCGCTGCGAATGAACGCCAGAAATGCCAAGGCCACCGGCGACTGCCGCTTGGCCTTGGACTGCACCACGCACCAGCTGCGGTACAGCGGCAGTTCCTCGACCGGCAACTCCTTGAGCACTCCGGTGGCCAATTCCATGTTCACCGCGTGTCGCGTCAGCAGGGCAACTCCCAAGCCTGCGATCACGCATTCGCGCTGGGCATCGGCGGAGGCCACTTCGAGGGTCTGGGTGAAGTGCACGCGCTTGTCCTTGAAGTATTCCTCGCAGGCCTTGCGCGTACCCGAACCCTGTTCACGGATCAGCAGGGTATGAGGTTCCAGGTCCTGCAGGCGCAGCTGTTCAAGTTTGCACAGCGGATGATCCGGCGGCGCCACGGCAATGATCGGATTGTTCAGGAATGGCAAGAACTCCAGGCCCATGTCCTGCGGCACCATGGACATGATGATCAGGTCGTCGCGGTTATCCGAAAGGCGCCGAATGGCCTGGGCGCGGTTGACCACCGTCAGGGTCAGGTTGACCTCCGGGTGACGCTGCTTGAAGGCGGCGAACAGGTGTGGCACGAAGTACTTGGCGCTGGACTCGATCGCCAGTTTCAGCTGCCCTTGCAGTGAACCCTGCATGTCCGACAGCTGCATATCGAGGTTTTCCAACCTCCCGAAGATATCCCGGCTGGCGCGCTGCAAGGCCTCGGCGGCTTCGGTGAGGTAGAGTTTCTTGCCGACATACTCGAACAGTGGCTGACCGACCAGCTCTTCAAGCTGGCGGATCTGTAGACTAACGGCGGGTTGCGTCAGCGCCATCTCCTCGGCGGCCCGGCTGTAAGAACGCAAATCGCACACCTCATTGAAGATCTGCAATTGACGCAATGTCATACGCATCAATGACTTACGCATTTTTCTCCGGGCTCCGGCAAAACCTTGTTACGTGACTATAAGCTTTTGCTAATGCTGCCCCTAATAAATATTGATTTTTGTTTATCGTCCTTCAGCGCTAGGGTGAATATGCGACTGGCCAACTGCATCTGGTCACGCGCCGACCGGTAGAACCGGATCGTATGTTCCATCGGCTTTGGGAAGACTCCAGTGATAAAAAAAATCCTGATCGCCAACCGGGGTGAAATCGCAGTTCGGATCGTGCGTGCCTGCGCTGAAATGGGCATTCGCTCGGTGGCGATCTTTTCCGACGCCGACCGGCATGCCTTGCACGTCAAGCGCGCCGACGAGGCCTACAGCATTGGTGCCGAGCCACTGGCCGGCTATTTGAACCCGCGCAAGCTGGTCAACCTAGCTGTGGAAACCGGCTGTGATGCCTTGCATCCTGGCTACGGTTTCCTCTCGGAAAACGCCGAACTGGCAGAAATCTGCGCCGAGCGCGGGATCAAGTTCATCGGCCCGTCCGCCGACGTCATTCGGCGCATGGGCGACAAGACCGAAGCGCGCCGCACCATGATCCAGGCCGGGGTGCCCGTGACCCCTGGCACCGAAGGCAACGTGGCGGATATCCACGAAGCCTTGAGCGAAGGCGAGCGTATTGGCTACCCGGTCATGCTCAAGGCCACCTCCGGTGGCGGCGGCCGTGGTATTCGTCGCTGCAACAGCCGTGAGGAGCTGGAGCAAGCCTTCCCTCGGGTGATCTCCGAAGCGACCAAGGCGTTCGGCTCGGCCGAAGTGTTCCTGGAAAAGTGCATCGTCAATCCCAAGCACATCGAGGCGCAGATCCTGGGTGACAGCTTTGGCAATGTGGTGCACCTGTTCGAGCGCGATTGCTCGATCCAGCGCCGCAACCAGAAGCTCATCGAGATCGCCCCAAGCCCACAGCTGACTCCAGAGCAGCGCGCCTACATCGGCGACCTGGCAGTACGTGCGGCCAAGGCGGTGGACTACGAGAACGCCGGTACCGTGGAGTTCCTGCTCGCCGATGGCGAGGTGTACTTCATGGAGATGAACACCCGGGTTCAGGTGGAGCACACCATCACTGAAGAAATCACCGGCATCGACGTGGTCCGTGAGCAGATTCGCATCGCCTCCGGCCTGCCACTGTCGGTCAAGCAGGAAGACATCCAGCATCGCGGCTATGCATTGCAGTTCCGCATCAATGCCGAAGACCCGAAAAACAACTTCCTCCCCAGCTTCGGCAAGATCACCCGTTACTACGCACCGGGCGGCCCAGGCGTGCGTACCGACACGGCGATCTATACCGGCTACACCATTCCGCCGTTCTACGACTCGATGTGCCTGAAACTGGTGGTCTGGGCGTTGACCTGGGAAGAGGCCATGGACCGCGGCCTGCGGGCCCTGGACGACATGCGCGTACAGGGGGTCAAGACCACCGCCGCGTACTACCAGGAAATCCTGCGTAATCCGGAATTCCGTAGCGGGCAGTTCAATACCAGCTTCGTTGAAAGCCACCCAGAACTGACCAACTACTCGATCAAGCGCAAACCCGAAGAGCTGGCCCTGGCCATCGCCGCCGCCATCGCCGCCCACGCAGGCCTGTGAGGAACCCCATAATGTCCAAGAAAATTCACGTAACCGACACGATCCTGCGCGACGCCCACCAGTCCCTGCTGGCCACCCGCATGCGAACCGAAGACATGCTGCCGATCTGCGAAAAGCTCGACAAGGTCGGCTACTGGTCGCTGGAAGTGTGGGGCGGCGCCACCTTCGACGCCTGCGTGCGCTTCCTCAAGGAAGACCCGTGGGAGCGCCTGCGCAAACTGCGTGCGGCACTGCCCAACACCCGCCTGCAGATGCTCCTGCGCGGGCAGAACCTGCTCGGCTATCGCCACTACAGCGATGATGTGGTCAAAGCCTTCGTGGCCAAGGCGGCGGTCAACGGCATCGACGTATTCCGCATCTTCGATGCGATGAACGACGTGCGTAACCTGCGCGTGGCCATCGAAGCGGTCAAGGCTGCCGGCAAGCACGCCCAGGGCACCATCGCCTACACCACCAGCCCGGTGCACACCATCGATGCCTTCGTTGCCCAGGCCAAGCAGATGGAAGCCATGGGTTGCGACTCGGTGGCGATCAAGGACATGGCCGGCCTGCTGACCCCATACGCCACCGGCGAGCTGGTCAAGGCGCTGAAGGCCGAGCAGTCGCTGCCGGTGTTCATCCACTCGCACGACACCGCCGGCCTGGCAGCCATGTGCCAGCTCAAGGCGGTAGAAAACGGCGCCGACCACATCGACACCGCCATCTCCAGCTTCGCCTGGGGCACCAGCCACCCAGGCACCGAGTCGATGGTCGCCGCGCTCAAGGGCAGCGAGTTCGATACCGGTCTGGATCTGGAACTGCTGCAGGAAATCGGCCTGTACTTCTACGCGGTGCGTAAGAAGTACCACCAGTTCGAGAGCGAATTCACTGCGGTGGACACTCGCGTGCAGGTCAACCAGGTGCCTGGTGGGATGATTTCCAACCTGGCCAACCAGCTCAAGGAGCAGGGCGCCCTCAACCGCATGAACGAAGTGCTGGCGGAAATCCCACGGGTGCGTGAAGACCTCGGCTTCCCGCCGCTGGTCACCCCGACTTCGCAGATCGTCGGTACCCAGGCGTTCTTCAACGTGCTGGCCGGCGAGCGCTACAAGACCATCACCAACGAGGTGAAGCTGTACCTGCAAGGCGGTTACGGCAAAGCGCCAGGCGTGGTCAACGAGCAGCTGCGCCGTCAGGCGATCGGCAGCGAAGAGGTGATCGACGTCCGCCCAGCCGATCTGCTCAAACCAGAAATGACCAAGCTGCGTGCCGACATCGGTGCCCTGGCCCGTAGCGAAGAGGACGTACTGACCTTCGCCATGTTCCCGGACATTGGCCGCAAGTTCCTCGAAGAGCGTGAAGCCGGCAGCCTCAAGCCTGAAGAGCTGCTGCCAATCCCTGAAGCGGGCGCTGCTGCGTCGGTGGGCGGCGAGGGCGTACCGACCGAGTTCGTCATCGACGTACACGGCGAGACCTACCGCGTCGACATCACTGGTGTCGGCGTCAAGGCCGAAGGCAAGCGGCACTTCTATCTGTCGATCGATGGCATGCCGGAAGAAGTGGTGTTCGAACCGCTCAACGACTTCGTTGGCGGTGGCGGCAGCAAGCGCAAGCAGGCCAGTGGTCCGGGCCACGTCAGCACCACCATGCCAGGCAACATCGTCGATGTGCTGGTCAAGGAAGGTGATGTGGTCAAGGCGGGTCAGGCGGTACTGATCACCGAAGCGATGAAGATGGAGACCGAAGTGCAAGCGGCCATCGCAGGCAAAGTCGTCGCCATTCATGTGGCTAAAGGTGACCGGGTAACCCCGGGCGAGATCCTGATCGAGATCGAAGGCTGAGCCCAGCCTTCATCTACAAGCGGTTAACCTCATTGGGGAGCGATAGCTCCCCTTTTTTTGTGTGCTTGACCGCTATCGCGGGGCAAGCCTACCCGTGGGAGTGGGCTTTCCCCGCGATAGCGGTGGTACTGACAGCCTCACTTCACCTGTGCACGACACGCTTGCAGTGATTCCACCTGCCCTTGGGCCGGTTGGTTGTCCTCGCTCAACCACCGTTCAAACCCCGCCGCCACCGCCGGCCACTCTTGATCGGTAATCGAATACCAGGCCGTATCGCGGTTCTGCCCCTTGATCACCATGTGATTGCGGAACACCCCCTCGTAGGTAAAGCCAAAGCGCTCTGCTGCCCGCTTGGAACGGGCGTTGGCGTTGTTGCACTTCCACTCCAGGCGACGATTGCCCAACTCAAAACCCAGCTTGCCCAGCAAATACACCGCTTCAGTACCCTTCGGTGTGCGCTGCATGGCTGCACCAAAGGCGATGTGGCCGATCTCGATGCGGCCATGCTCGGGCACGATCGACATCAGGCTGAGAATCCCCTGTACCTGGCCGTTGGTGCGGTCGATGACGCTATAGAACAGCGGGTCGCGGCTGGCCGCGTTGCCCTCCAGCCAACGATCGAAGGCGGCGCGCTCGGCAAATGGACCGTATGGCAGGTAGTTCCATAGCACCGGGTCAGACTCGGGGCCTTGCAGCACTTCCCACAGGTCTTCGCCATGGCGTGTCGGATCAAGCTTTTCCAGGCGAATGAACCGCCCCTCGATGGGCTCGGCCTGAGGAACGATAGCGGGCTTCCATTGCGACAGCTGACTCATAGGTGGCTCCTGTCTTACAGCGCTTTGCGAAATTGGATGAAGCCCGGACGTTCCGCGACCTGCTCGTAGAGGCTGATGGCGGTAGCGTTGGTCTCGTGAGTCAGCCAGTGCACCTTGATGCAGCCAGCGGCCTTGGCTGTGGCATAGACCTGTTCGATCAACTGGCGGCCCACACCTAGGCCACGCTGATCTGCGTCTACGTACAGATCCTGCAGGTAGCAGGAATTTTCGATGCTCCAGTTGGAACGATGATAGATCCAGTTGACCATGCCCACCGCCTTGCCATCGACCCAGGCCAGCGCTGAACGGGTGGGCTCCTGCGGGTCGAGCAGGCGTTGCCAGGTTACCGCGCTGACCTCGGCGGGCAGCTCGGTCTGGTAGAAGCGCAGATAGGCTTGCCACAGAGGCAGCCAGGCGGCGTGGTCGTTGGCGTTGATCGGGCGGATGGTGACGGTGGACATGGGGCTATCCCTTCAGAGTGGGCGCATGTGAGCGGCAAGTTGTTGGTCCTGATGATCGGCGCTGTTGGCCAAGCCTTCGCGCACGCCTGCGATGTCCTCGGCCGAGCGGTTCTGACTGAGCTTGCGCGCACCTTGCAGGCGGGTGATGGGCAAGCGGAAACCGACAATCGCGCGCAGCATGCCGTCGATGTAGTCACTGGGCGCGTCACTGACACTCCACGGCTCGCTGCGCCCTTGCTCATGCAGGTCGCTCAGGCGGCTGACGATCTCCAGCAGGCCGGCTGCATCGTGGATCACTTGAGCGCAGCCATAGGCATGCACGGCCAGGTAGTTCCAGGTGGGGACCACCTTGTGGTGCTCGGCCTTGCTTGGGTAGAAGCTCGGGCTGACGTAGGCGTCGGGGCCGGCGAACACCACTAGCGCTTCGCCGCCTTGCTCCAGCGCCTGCCATTGCTTGTTGGCCTTGGCCAAGTGGCCGTAGACGGTGCCGAACTCGCCTTCGCCTGTGTCGATCAGCACCGGCAGGTGGCTGGCGAGCAAGCCTTGCTCGCCATGCGTCACCAGCACGGCCAGGCGGGTTTCCAGCATCTGCTGGTGCAGGCGCCCAAGGTCGTGCTCCTGATGGGGTTTGCTGTTGTACATGGCAGGTTCCTTGTCGAATGGCTTCATCCTAGGCAGGCTATTGGTCTAGGTTAAGAGCCATTCAAGACAGATTTGATAGGTCCAATCCCATGAGCGAACGTCCCATCGTGTTGCCTTTCGACCCTGCTGGGATCGTGCTCGACCAGCGTCGCGGCCTGAGCCAGCAGCTCTACCAGGCTTTGCGCGCGCGGGTGCTGGATGGGCGCCTGAGCAGCGGCACACGGCTGCCGGCCACCCGCGATCTGGCCAGTATGTTGGCGCTTTCGCGCAACAGCGTAGTGCGCGCCTACGACCAGTTGTATGCCGAGGGATACATCGAAAGCCGGGTAGGGGACGGCACCTATGTAAGCCAGCTGCCAAAACTATCCACACAACTGTCCACAGGGTTATCCCGTGGGTTATCAACAGGTTTATCCACATTTCCTGTGTATGACACTGTGGATTTGTCCAGCAGTGACCGCTCCAGCGAGCCTCTTGAGCGTCTGAAAAATCATCATTTGCCTGCGCCCAGAAGCGGTCCACCGCGGGCGTTTCGGGTGGGTATTCCTGCCTTCGATCTATTCCCATTCGACGTGTGGGCCAAGCTGCAAGCGGGTTTCTGGCGAAATCCAGAGCCTGCGCAGCTAGGCTATGGCGACCCGGCAGGAGAGCCTCAGCTGCGTGAACTGATTGCCGCCTACCTGCGCCGCTCCAGGGGCATGTCGTGCAGCGCTGGACAAATTGTGATCACCAGTGGCGCACAGGAGGCCATCAGCCTTTGTGCACAGTTGCTATTGCATCCCGGCGAGGCGGTGGCTGTGGAAAACCCAGGGTATCGCGCCGCTGGGCACGCCTTTGCCATCGCCGGTGGGCGAGTGCGTGGGGTGCCAGTGGATGACGAGGGGCTCGATTGCGCCAAGCTCGCACAACTGGCTGATTGTCGTTTGGCCTATGTAACGCCGGCTCATCAGTACCCCACAGGGGTGACCATGAGCCTGGCCCGGCGTTTGTCGCTGCTGGCCTGGGCCGAGCGCCAGGATGGCTGGATCATCGAGGACGACTACGACGGTGAGTACCGCTACAGCGGCGCGCCGCTGGCGCCGTTGGCGGCACTCGATCGGCAGGGGCGGGTGCTGTACGTCGGCACCTTCGGCAAGATTGCCTTTCCCGCGCTGCGCTTGGGTTACCTGGTGTTGCCGCAGCGTTTGGTTGAGGCGTTCAGTCAGGCCCGGGCCTTGGCGGTGCGGCATTCGGAAGTGGGTACCCAGTGTGTGATGGCCCAGTTCATGGCCCAGGGACATTTTCTGCGGCATATCCGTCGCATGCGCCGGGCGGCGTTGAGCCGGCGCAATGTGCTCAAGGCCGGGTGGCCGGAGGGGGTTGCCGGCTTGGGGGCGATGCCGGAGGTGTCGGCGGGGCTGCATGTGAAAGTGGCTGTGGATAACCTTGCCCGCGAGCGTGAATTGGTCGCACAGGCCGAGGCGGTAGGGGTGGAGGTGAATCCGCTGAGTAGTTATTGGTTGGAGGACAGCGAGGTGCCTGTGGATAAGCGCGCGGGGCTGGTGCTGGGGTTTGCGGCGGTGCCGCAGGCGCAGATTGCCGATGCGTTGATGCGCTTGCGTAAGGCCTGGAGGTAGCCAGGCCTACTTTGCGGCCTATCGCGGGGCAAGCCCGCTCCCACGATTCAAGCGCTCTAGGGATCGTTGCGTGGGAGCGGGCTTGCCCCGCGATGGGCTGCGTCGCAGCCCCAAAATCTCCAATCAGGTCCCGGACTTGATTCGCGTCCAAGCCCGAGTCCGCGCCCGTTCGGCATCCCGTGGCAGCGGCTTGAGCGTGTACAGCTTGGCCATCGCTTCCTCGGTCGGATACAGATTCGGGTTATTCCGAATCGCTGGGCTGACCTTCTGCGTCGCATCCTTGTTTGGATTCGGATACCCGACAAAGTCGCTGATCGGCGCAATTACCTCCGGGCGCAGCAGGTAGTTGATGAACACATGCGCATCCTCAGGATTGGCCGCGCCTTTCGGAATCGCCAGCATATCGAACCAGATCGGCGCACCTTCCTTGGGCAGGCGCATATCCACCACCACGCCATTCTTGGCATCGCGCGCGCGGTTGGCGGCTTGGGAGAAACTGCCGGAGTAGCCTACGGCCACACAGATATCGCCATTGGCGATGTCCGCCATGTACTTGGAGGAGTGGAAGTAGGTGATGTGCGGACGAATCTTCAGCAACAGTGCTTCGGCTTTCTTGTAGTCATCCGGCTTGCCGCTATTAGGGTCCAGGCCCAGGTACTTCAACGCCAGTGGCAGGATCTCGGACGGCGAATCGAGCAGGGCCACACCACACTGCTTGAGCTTGGCGATGTTCTCTTCCTTGAAGATCAGGTCCCAGCTGTCCACCGGGGCATCGGCGCCGAGCACGGCCTTGACCTTGTCTGGGTTGAAGCCGATCAGCACGGTGCCGTACATGTAGGGCACGGCGAACTTGTTACCGGGATCGTTGGCTTCGATCAGCTTCATCAGTGCCGGGTCCAGGTGCTGCCAGTTCGGCAGCTTGTTGCGCTCCAGCGGCTGGAACACGCCAGCCTCGATCTGCTTGGCCAGGAACACGTTGGACGGCACCACCACGTCATACCCGGAGTTGCCGGTGAGCAGCTTGGCTTCCAGCGCCTCGTTGGTGTCGAAGATGTCGTAGACCAGCTTGACCTGGCTGTCCTTCTGGAAGTCGGTCAGGGTCTGCGGGGTGATGTAGTCGAACCAGTTGTAGACGCGCAGGGTGCGCTGTTCGGCATGGGCTTGCAGGGCGCCAGCGGCAAGGCCGGCGACCAGCAAGGGGGCAAACAGTCGCTTGAGTCGTTTCATGGCCTGGCTCCTGGTTGGGCGCGCTGGAAGCCCTCCAGCACATTGACCGCGTTGATGCCGATTTCCTCAACAGCGTAGCCACCTTCCATCACGAACAAGGTCGGCTTGCCGAGGCGTGCGATGCGCTCGCCCATTTGCAGGTAGTCGGGGCTGTCGAGTTTGAACTGCGAGATCGGGTCATCCTTGAAGGTGTCCACGCCCAGGGATATCACCAGCACGTCCGCTGCATAGGCATCGATGCGCTGGCAGGCGTCTTCCAGGGCCTGGCTCCAGGCCGCCCAGTCGCTACCGGCGGGCAATGGATAATTGATGTTGCAGCCTTCGCCAGCGCCCTCGCCGGTCTCGTCGGCATAGCCGAGGAAGAACGGGAACTCATCGACCGGATCGCCGTGGATCGAGGCGAAGAACACATCGTTGCGGCTGTAGAAGATGTCCTGGGTGCCGTTACCGTGGTGGTAGTCGACGTCGAGGATCGCCACCTTGCTGTGGCCCTGGTCGAGAAACGCTTGGGCGGCGATGGCGGCGTTGTTCAGGTAGCAGTAGCCGCCCATGACTTCGCCAGCGGCGTGGTGCCCGGGTGGTCGGCACAGGGCGAACGCCGAATGGGCGCCTTGCTGGATGGCTGCCTGGGCAGTCAGCGCGACTTGCGCGGCGCTGTAGGCTGCTTGCCAGGTGCCAGCGGTGATCGGCGCGCCGGCATCGAAGCTGTAGTAGCCCAGCTCGCCGTGCAGCCCGGTGGGTTTGACCTGGCGCAGGGTGCGTGCCGGCCAGGTGAACGGCAGCAAGTCGCCGTCATGGCCCAGTGCGGCCCAGCGCGCCCAGGCGCCCTCGAAGAAGTTCAGGTAGTCGGCGCTGTGGATCCGCTGCAGCGGTGAACGGCCGAAATCGGTCGGGCCTTGGACTGGGCCCAGGTTGCGCTTTTTGACTTGATCAAGGACATGATCGGCGCGCGAGGGCATCTCGAAGCAAGGCATCAGCTTGCCATCGATCAGCTCGCAACGGCCGTGGTGCAGGCGGTGATCATCGGAATAGATCGTCAGCATTTGTTGTTCTCCGAAGGTTACTGGCGTTGGTCCATTGTCAGTGGCTGGCCGGTGGTGGAGAACGATGGTGGTGGCCAAAAGGGGATCGATGTGGCCAGGTTCGATGGCCGTTGTCGTTTGTGCTTTCGCTATCGCGGGGCAAGCCCGCTCCCACGTGAATTCCACACGAGCATTCCTCACGTGAATTCCACATGAGGATTTCCAACGAGGATTCAACGCGTGAACGCTACTGCGTGGGAGCGGGCTTGCCCCGCGATGGGGTCGCTGCCGATCAACCGCGAAAATGACTGGGCGCTACGCCGCTCCAGCGCTGGAAGGCATGGCGGAAACTGGCGGTCTCGCTGAAGCCCAAGGTCTCGGCAATCCGATAGATCGGCATTTGGTCCTCGGCCAGCAGCTGCTTGGCTCGCTCGAAGCGCAGCTCATCCAGCAGCTGTTGATAACTACTGCCCAGCGCTTGCAGATGGCGGCGCAGGGTGCGCGACGAGCAGTTCATCTGTCGCGCCAAACCTTCCAGCCCAGGCGCTGCGTCCAACTGCTGGATCAGCAACTGGCGAATCCGCCCCAGCCAGGCCTGGCGCCCGGTGAACTCAAGGTTCAACTGCCGGCATCGCTCGCTCATGGCCTTGTGGGTCACCGGATCGGCCAACGGCAGCGGCATGTCCAACCAGCGCCGTTCGAAGGCAAAGGCGTTGTCGCCGGCGGCAAACCCCAACGGGCAGGGGAATGCACCGCTATAAAGCGCGTGATAGCTGGGCTGGGCATGTTCGAAGCGTGCTGCCAGCAACGGCAGCGGGCGGCCGAGCAGGTCGTCGCAGATGGTTTTCAGCGACACCAGGCAGAACTCGGCATTGAAGGTCGCCAGCGCTGGGCTGTCGCGGTAATCGCTGGCGCTGAACCAGATCCGCTGGCCATCGTCGATCAGGCGAAGCTCGAAAACTGTTCCCAGCAGTGCCGGATAGCGCAGGGCCAGGCGCAGGGCGTCACCCAAAGTGGCACTGGAGAGCAAGGCGTAACCAAGCATGCCGTAGCACGACACATGCATGCGCCGGCCGAGCTCCAGGCCGATCTCCTCGCGCCGGGCCACGGCGTTGGCGCACACCTGCAATTCTTGCTGGGTGGTGATGCGCGCATCGGCATGGCCCAGGTCCGCTGGGCCAATGCCGCTGCCGGCTAGCAGGCTCGACGCATCGCAGCCGCTCTCTTGGAAAACCTTGAGAATCAGCGAAACGGCGTTGAGGGTGGTCAGGTGGCTGTGCAGCATGCTCGGCAATCCCGTGGGTTGGGAGGCATTATGGAGCAAGTTGTGTGCCGGGCGTCTGTTCAGGGCCGGGATAAAAAAAGGGCCCTGAGCGTGCGCTCGGGCCCTTGAAAGGTCGAGAGGTGTCTAGTCCCTCAAACCTGGTGAGACAGGTTGCAGTCGTCGGTTACGCCTTCAGCGGCACCAGACGTGGAGCGATCATGTTTTCCGGACGCAGGATGTCGTTGAGCATCGCTTCGTCCAGCAGCTTCTCTTCGCGCACCAGTTCCAGTACGCCGCGGCCGGTTTCCAGGGCAACGCGGGCGATACGGGTGGCGTTTTCGTAGCCGATGTACGGGTTCAGGGCGGTGACCAGGCCGATCGAGTGCTCGACCAGTTCACGGCAGCGCTGTTCGTTGGCAGTGATGCCGACGATGCAGTGCTCGCGCAGCATGTCCATGGCGCGTTGCAGCAGGCGGATCGAGTCGAAGATCTTGTAGGCGATCAGCGGCTCCATCACGTTCAGCTGCAGCTGGCCACCTTCGGCGGCGACGGTCAGTGCCAGGTCGTTGCCCATGATGGCGAAGGCCACTTGGTTGACCGCTTCCGGGATGACCGGGTTGACCTTGCCTGGCATGATCGAGCTGCCTGGCTGACGCGCTGGCAGGTTGATTTCGTTGATGCCGGTGCGTGGGCCGCTGGACAGCAGGCGCAAGTCGTTGCAGATCTTCGACAGCTTGACCGCGGTACGCTTGAGCATGCCGGAGAACAGCACGAAGGCGCCCATGTCGGAGGTGGCTTCGATCAGGTCGGCAGCCGGAACCAGCGGCTGGCCGCTGATGGTCGCCAGGCGCTGTACTGCCAGCATCTGGTAGCCCGGGTCGGCGTTGATGCCGGTACCGATGGCGGTGCCGCCCAGGTTGATTTCGGTGAGCAGTTCCGGCGCCAGCGAACGCAGACGGTTGAGGTCTTCGGTCATGGTGGTGGCGAAGGCGCGGAATTCCTGGCCGAGGGTCATCGGCACGGCGTCTTGCAGCTGGGTACGGCCCATCTTCAGGACGTGGTCGAACTCTTTACCCTTGGCCGCGAAGGCTTGGATCAGGCTGTCGAGGCTGGCCAGCAGGGCGTCGTGACCCAGCAGCAGACCCAGGCGGATCGCGGTCGGGTAGGCGTCGTTGGTCGACTGCGCCATGTTCACGTCGTTGTTCGGGTGCAGGTACTGGTACTCACCCTTCTGGTGACCCATGGCCTCCAGCGCGATGTTGGCGATCACTTCGTTGGCGTTCATGTTGGTAGAAGTACCAGCACCGCCTTGAATCATGTCCACCACGAACTGCTCATGGTAGTCACCGCGGATCAGACGGGCGCAAGCCTCGCTGATAGCGGCGTGCTTGGCATCGCTCAAGTGCCCCAGCTCACGGTTGGCGTCAGCAGCTGCCTGCTTGACCATCGCCAGGCCGACTACCAGTTTCGGGTAGTGCGACAGCGGAACACCGGAGAGGTGGAAGTTGTTGGCAGCGCGCAGAGTCTGGATGCCGTAGTAGGCATCGGCAGGGACTTCAAGGGTACCAAGCAGATCTTTTTCGACGCGGAACGATGCAGCGGAGGACATGATGGATATCATCTCGAGTTTGACCCGGCACCTGCCGGAATGGCGCCAATCCTAGGCCGGGGCAGATTTGTCGGCCAATGCTGTTAGACGCTAACCTATGCACAAACGGCATAGTGATTGATGTGACGTCAATTGACATTCGAGCGTGTTCCATTTTGGTGCACGCCGGGAGATGGCTTCATGAACCTCGAAAGCAAATGGCTGGAAGATTTCAGCGCGCTGGCCTCAACGCGTAGTTTTTCCCAGGCGGCGGAGCGACGTTTCGTCACCCAGCCAGCCTTCAGTCGACGCATACGCAGCCTGGAGGCGGCACTCGGGCTGACCTTGGTGAATCGTTCCCGCACGCCAATCGAACTGACCGAAGCGGGGCAGCTGTTTCTCGTCACGGCGCGTACGGTTGTCGACCAGTTGAGCGAAGTTCTACGCCATTTGCATCATCTCGAAGGTGGCCAGGGTGAGGTTATCCAGGTAGCGGCGGCGCACTCGCTGGCGTCGGGGTTTTTCCCCCGTTGGGTGGCGCAGTTGCGCAACGATGGTTTGAACATTGCCACGCGCCTGGTCGCGACCAACGTCGGTGACGCCGTGCATGCCTTGCGCGAAGGCGGCTGCGATTTGATGCTGGCCTTCTATGACCCAGATGCGGCGTTGCAGATGGACGCCGAGATCTTCCCGTCATTGCACATGGGCACCACCGAGATGCTGCCGGTGTGCGCCGTTGGCCCTGACGGCAAACCGTTGTTCGATCTGGAGGGTGACGCCAGCGTGCCGCTGCTGGCCTACAGCGCTGGAGCATTCCTTGGGCGTTCGGTGAGCCTTCTGCTGCGCCAGCGCAACCTGCGCTATACCACTGTCTATGAAACGGCGATGGCCGACAGCCTTAAAAGCATGGCCCTCGAGGGTATGGGCGTGGCCTGGGTGCCACGGCTGTCGATGCAGGGCGAACTGGCCCGCGGTGAGCTGGCCGTTTGCGGCAGCAGCGCCTGGCACGTGCCGCTGGAAATTCGCCTGTACCGCTGCGCCCTGGTGCGCAAGGCCAACGTGCGCTTGCTGTGGCGCAAGCTCGAAGGTGGCGCAGTTGACCCAAAAGTCAGCCAAACCCCCGAAAAATAAGGCCGACAGTTGGTCGCCAGGGGTGCCGGGATGCTATCGCGTTACGTTATACTGCGCGGCCCCTCGACCGGATAGATTCCGGTCATGATCAGCAAACAAGCCACGCCGGTCGTCCCGCGTGGCTTGTTGTTTTTTGACGCGCCTGCGGGCGCACAAGCGAAGAGGCTCGACGATGAGTGCACTGGTTGGCGTGATCATGGGCTCCAAGTCCGATTGGTCCACCCTTAGCCACACCGCCGATATGCTGGAAAAACTCGGCATTCCCTACGAAGTGAAGGTGGTTTCCGCCCACCGCACCCCGGATCTGCTGTTCCAGTATGCCGATGAGGCCGAAGGCCGCGGCATCGAGGTGATCATCGCCGGTGCCGGTGGCGCCGCCCACCTGCCAGGCATGTGCGCCGCCAAGACTCACCTGCCGGTGCTCGGCGTGCCAGTGCAGTCGTCGATGCTGTCGGGCGTCGACTCGCTGCTGTCGATCGTACAGATGCCAGCCGGTATTCCGGTTGCCACCCTGGCCATCGGCAAGGCTGGCGCGATCAATGCCGCACTGCTGTCGGCGAGCATTCTCGGTGCCAAGCACCCGCAGTTCCACGCGGCGCTCAAGCAGTTCCGCACGGAGCAGACCGAAACCGTCCTGGACAATCCTGACCCGCGTCAGGCTTGAGGCTTACGACATGAAGATCGGTGTAATCGGTGGCGGCCAGTTGGGCCGCATGCTGGCCCTGGCGGGCACTCCGCTGGGCATGAACTTCGCTTTCCTCGACCCGGCGCCGGACGCTTGCGCCGCGCCATTGGGCGAGCACCTGCGTGCCGACTACGGCGACCAGGACCATCTGCGCCAGTTGGCCGACGAAGTCGACCTGGTCACCTTCGAGTTCGAAAGCGTCCCGGCCGAGACCGTGGCCTTCCTCTCGCAGTTCGTCCCGGTGTACCCGAGCGCCGAAGCGCTGCGCATCGCCCGTGACCGCCTGTTCGAAAAGAGCATGTTCCGCGACCTGGGCATCCCCACCCCGGCGTTCGCCGACATCCTGTCCCAGGCGGACCTCGATGCGGCAGTCGCCAGCATTGGCCTGCCAGCTGTGCTCAAGACCCGCACCCTGGGTTACGACGGCAAGGGCCAGAAGGTGCTGCGCAGCGCTGAAGACGTGGTCGGCACCTTTGCCGAACTGGGCAGCGTGCCATGCCTGCTGGAAGGCTTCGTGCCGTTCACGGGCGAAGTGTCGCTGGTGGCCGTGCGTGGCCGCGATGGCGAAACCCGCTTCTACCCGTTGGTGCACAACACCCACGAGAGCGGCATCCTGCGCTTGTCGGTGGCCAGCGAAGACCACCCGCTGCAGTCGCTGGCTGAAGACTACGTCGGTCGTGTGCTCAAGCAGCTCGACTATGTTGGCGTGATGGCCTTCGAGTTCTTCGAGGTCGACGGTGGCCTGAAAGCCAACGAAATCGCCCCACGCGTGCACAACTCGGGGCACTGGACCATCGAAGGCGCCGAGTGCAGCCAGTTCCAGAACCACCTGCGCGCCATTGCCGGCTTGCCGCTGGGCTCGACTGCCAAGGTCGGCGAGAGCGCCATGCTCAACTTCATCGGCGAAGTGCCGGCAGTGGACAAGATCGTCGCCCTCGACGACTGCCACCTGCACCACTATGGCAAGGCCTTCAAGGTTGGCCGCAAGGTCGGTCACGCCACCCTGCGTTGCTCGGACATGGCCACCCTGCAAGACAAGATCGCCGAAGTTGAGGCGTTGATCGCCGGCTGATTGAACCTCTGTGGCCAGCAAGGCCTCTGAAATGGCAACAAGCCAAAGCGCTGACTAGGCTTTGGCTTGTTTCATCTTCATATCAGAGGGATTGCCATGGGCATCATTGGAACCATCTTCATCGGCCTGATCGTCGGCCTGCTGGCCCGCTTCCTCAAGCCTGGGGACGACAGCATGGGCTGGATCATGACCATCCTGCTGGGTATCGCCGGCTCCCTGCTGGCCACCTATGGCGGCCAGGCATTGGGCATCTACCAGGCCGGGCAAGCGGCAGGCTTCTTCGGCGCACTGGTTGGCGCCGTCGTGCTCCTGGTGATCTACGGTCTGATCAAGAAACGCTGATTCCAGATAGAATGCCCGGCAATTCCACCTGAGTTGCCGGGCATTTTTTATGCGTGCGTTTTTCCTTATCCCGATGTTGCTGGTAGCTAGCCTGGCTCACGCCGAACTGCCTGAAACCGACTGGCTCGAACTGATGCCCAAGTCGGACCAGAAGGCGCTGGAGCTGATGCCGGAAATCGATCACAACTCGCCGGAAGCGATGGGCACCTTCACCGACAAGGGCGGCCTCAAGCAGAGCAAAGGCTTGCCGGCGGTGATGTACTCGACCAAGACCGTAGCGGCGATGAATGGTAAACAGATTCGCCTGGGTGGGTATCCGGTGCCGCTGGAGAGCGATGCCAAGGGCAACAGCACATTGTTCTTCCTGGTGCCGTATCCAGGGGCCTGCATCCACGTGCCGCCGCCGCCGCCCAACCAGCTGGTGCTGGTGCGCTATCCGCACGGGTTGAAGATCGATGATATCTATACGCCGCTGTGGGTCAGCGGGACGTTGAAGGTGGAAACCGTCAGCAATGACCTGGCGGATGCGGCGTATGCGCTGGATGCAGGGCAGGTGAGGGTGGTGGAGGATGCCGACCTCTGATGGTATCTGGGCCGGCCTCATAGCGGGGGCAACCC
>NZ_JBCPSP010000108.1:0-377 GCF_051129895.1 Pseudomonas sp. Je.1.5.c | reverse complement strand
AGCGCCAGCACCATTACGACCCCGCCGGCCAACTGACCACCATCGACGACAGCAACCGCGGCACGCTCAGCTACCGCTACGACCCGCTCAACCGCCTGCTCGGCGCACACAGCCGGCTAGGCGCGGAGACCTTCGCCTTCGACCCCGCCAGCAACCTGCTCGACCCCAGCGAAGCGCCCCAGGCCAACGGCCTCAAACGCAGCCGGCAGATGGACAACCTGCTGCACCAGTACCTGGGCAACCACTACCGCTACGACCCCCGCGGCAACCTCAGCGAGCGCTGGCTGGACGGCCAGCACGGCCGCTTCACCTGGGACCTGTACGACCGCCTGGTGGGCTACGAAGATGCCCGGCTCAAGGTCAACTACGGCTACGAC
>NZ_JBCPSP010000107.1:0-379 GCF_051129895.1 Pseudomonas sp. Je.1.5.c | reverse complement strand
TGCGGCGTGACGGCCATAAAGTCGGACGCTACAAAGTGCGTAGTCTGATGCGTGAAGCTGGCCTGAAATGCAGGCAGCGCCGGCCGCACCGGTACCGTTCTTCAGGCGCGGAAGCGCTGATTGCAGAAAATCAGTTGAAGCGGAATTTCAAAGTTTCGACGATCAACGAAGTGTGGTGTGGGGATGTGACCTATATCCAGGTTGGCAAGCGCTGGCTGTACTTGGCAGCTGTGCTCGACCTGTACGCACGATGGGTGGTGGGCTGGGCATTTTCAATGATTGCGGACGCCAGGCTGGCCTGCAACGCGCTACGCATGGCGGCCGAATCCCGCGGCAAGCCGAAGGATGTGATGTTTCATTCCGACCAGGGATGCCAGTA
>NZ_JBCPSP010000106.1:0-414 GCF_051129895.1 Pseudomonas sp. Je.1.5.c | reverse complement strand
CTGGGGTGAAGTCGTAACAAGGTAGCCGTAGGGGAACCTGCGGCTGGATCACCTCCTTAATCGAAGACATCAGCCTGCTGATGAGCTCCCACACGAATTGCTTGATTCACTTGTATAAAGACGATGCGACCTGTTTATAGGTCTGTAGCTCAGTTGGTTAGAGCGCACCCCTGATAAGGGTGAGGTCGGCAGTTCAAATCTGCCCAGACCTACCATTTATTGGTAATGCTGGAAACGTCGAGCGCGCCCCCTGCTCCTGGATAAAGAGTGGTGAGGACGGCTCTTCTGCAGTTCAAATCTGCCCAGACCTACCAATTACTTGGTGCAGCCTAGGTAATACGGGGCCATAGCTCAGCTGGGAGAGCGCCTGCCTTGCACGCAGGAGGTCAGCGGTTCGATCCCGCTTGGCTCCAC
>NZ_JBCPSP010000105.1:0-422 GCF_051129895.1 Pseudomonas sp. Je.1.5.c | reverse complement strand
ATTAAATAATGCATACGTAATGCCACAACATATTCGTCCCCAAGACGGTTTTGCATCTCTTGTAAATCTAACTTCAAGTTAAATTTATACTTACCTTTTTCATAAAACTCATCATCACGCCATGTTGGTGCGTATAAAACAACCTTCTTATCTGCTGGTATTCCAATCCTTTGCTTAATATCTTTCACAATTTGCACTTGTTCTTCTTTTGGATGATATAACAAATCATTACGCGGATATCCAACATCTAACGTTTCTTTTCCAAATTTAAAAGCACGCTCAAAAATTTCTGTTGAGTAATCATTTGGTGAAACGAGATAGTCCCATTTCTGAGATTCATTGTAAAAATTACGCTTGTATTTTTCAGTTGTCGTCCCTGGCATATGAACTTCCTTCATATCCGAAGCCAGTTTTTTAAGGGG
>NZ_JBCPSP010000104.1:0-440 GCF_051129895.1 Pseudomonas sp. Je.1.5.c | reverse complement strand
CCCCACATGTCGATGCAAAGCAGTGCAACTGAATCAATGCATTAAAATCGATCAAGCACGCTAAAAACGCCTGCCCTTGCGTGTGGCGGGACAAAGATTAGAAGCCCGGCATGGACCGTATTCTCATTCGCGGCGGCAATCGCCTTTCCGGCCGGATTCCCGTCTCCGGCGCCAAGAACGCGGCGCTCACGCTGATGCCCTGCGCGCTGCTGACCGACGAGCCGCTGACCTTGCGGAATCTGCCGCGCCTGGCGGATGTCGACAGCTTTGGCCACCTGCTCAACGAGCTCGGCGCCTCGACGGCGATCGAGGGCACGCGGCCCAGCGATTTCGGCCGGGTGATGACGGTGCGCGCGGGCAAGCTGACCTCGGCGGTCGCGCCCTATGACATCGTCCGCAAGATGCGCGCCTCGATCCTGGTGCTGGGTCCGCTGCTGGGC
>NZ_JBCPSP010000103.1:0-446 GCF_051129895.1 Pseudomonas sp. Je.1.5.c | reverse complement strand
CCGGTTCAATTCCTCAAGGCTGGCGCGTGTGCCATTGACCAGCGTGTCGCGCACTTGCTCTGCCGTTCCTTGGACCCAGACGCTGACGACAATCACGCTGTGCGCCAGCTTCGGATCGAGTACCGCCAGGCTCAGCAGCCCGTTCTGGATGATCGGCCGAACCTTGCGCAGGCTGGACTGCGACTGCTGCTGCAACTCCTCAAGGCTCACGTGCATGCGCTCGCGGGCCTGGGCCATCGCGGCATTGGCGGTGCGCTGCATCTGCCGCAAGTGGGCACTTTGCAGGGCGTAGTACTCGCTGAGCTTCATCTGCACCTGCAACTCGACCAGCTGTACGCCGTTGTACAGCCACTGGCTGGCACAGTTCAGGCGCATCACCGCACGCTGAACCCCGGGGCCTGCCAGCGGGTGCAGGCGTTGGCTGGCCGCGTTGAGTGCGCCTTGCG
>NZ_JBCPSP010000102.1:0-455 GCF_051129895.1 Pseudomonas sp. Je.1.5.c | reverse complement strand
AACTCGACCAGCTGTACGCCGTTGTACAGCCACTGGCTGGCACAGTTCAGGCGCATCACCGCACGCTGAACCCCGGGGCCTGCCAGCGGGTGCAGGCGTTGGCTGGCCGCGTTGAGTGCGCCTTGCGCGTCGCTGATCGCTTGTTGCAGCGAAGTGCGCAGGCGCAAGCCGGCATCGTCGCTGGCAATGACCTTGCTCAGCGCCGCATAGAGCTTGTCGCTGTCGTTCCACTCGGTGGGATCGGTGATGGAGAAGCTTGGCAGCAAGGCCGCCAGCAACGACTGATCACGCAGGAGCAAGGCGCGATAGGGCGGGCTGTGCGGGTCTTGCAGCCACTTCAGCCAGAGCGCTGCGCTGCTGCCCGCAGCCGGCTGCGCCTCGCGGTTGGCGGTTGGCGCTTCGCTGATGCCGCCGGCCAGGCACAGCGCCATGGTCTTGCAGTAGGCGATGCCAGA
>NZ_JBCPSP010000101.1:0-471 GCF_051129895.1 Pseudomonas sp. Je.1.5.c | reverse complement strand
CTGCTACAGCTGCAACAGGCAACTGCCCAAGGTCAATCACTCACCAAAGATTTGGCAAATCAGCCACCGAATGTATGTTTCCCTGCCTATCTTGCAGAGCAAGCGCAAAACTTGGCAAATCAATACCCAGAGCTATTGACGGTCAAAGTACTGGGTGAAAAAGACATGCAGCAATTAGGGATGAACTGCTTTTTGGCAGTCGCTCGCGGCTCCGCGCATGAAGCTAAGCTAGTATTACTTGAGTACAATGGCAAAGCCGCCAAAAAAGACAAAACCAGCAAAACCAAAGGCAAAAAATCAAGCCTAGAGCAACCGATTGTACTTGTAGGTAAAGGCATCACCTTTGACAGTGGTGGTATCTCACTCAAACCAGGTCTGGGCATGGGTGAGATGAAATACGACATGGGCGGTGCAGCGGCAGTCATGGGCATGATTAAAGCGCTATGTGAAGCGCGTCTACCGCTGCAAGTC
>NZ_JBCPSP010000100.1:0-473 GCF_051129895.1 Pseudomonas sp. Je.1.5.c | reverse complement strand
AACTAAGGCAATCGGTAAATTACGTTTGGCATGTTTGATTTCCCCTGAAATACTGGTAGAGACCACCCAGCCATCAAACGAAAATGCAATCGGACCAATGGCGCCGAGCCATGCCAAAGACTGGGTCGCTTGACGCGCGGATTCACTTGGATGGGTTAAGGCGCTCACAGGGTCACCATAGACAAACGCCATTACCCCTAGCACAAATAACGGAATCAATTTAACGATGGTAGCAAAGACTTGAAAACGCCCTGCAAACACCGCCGCCATCACATTAAACAGATAACAAATGACAAACCACGTAAGCCCGATGCCCATTTGTAATTCAAGCGATGCCTCTTTTACCCCAAATAATAGGGCGGTGTAAATACCCACCACCCACGTCACCACCACGCCAAGCGTCGGGTAATACAAAAACAATTGAAACCAGCCAATCATCGTAGAAAAATGTGGACTCACAAATTCATCGGCAT